>JARFPM010000138.1 GCA_030444405.1 Nitrospira sp. | reverse complement strand
TCCCATCATCGACGGGGGTGCAATGAGTTGTGGCCCATCCACCATGTGTTACGGGGTCTTATGCGGGTCGGAATAAGCCGCCCCCTCGTCACGAACCGCTATGAATAATGCGGGCTAAAGGAACGAACGAATGTGGCTGGTGTCAGGATGCGAGTACCACGATGCCGGCGAAGATCCAAGAGGTGACGATCCCCTGACACCAATACCGAACACTTTCCTTGCAGCGCAATTTCAAGAAAGAGATTATCAGTTGGGTCGCGTGTCACCACATCGACCGTATGACGAGGGTGCACAATGGTAGATAAGGGCATCAGATCGTCAACCAGCGGTGCAATTTCTTCAGGGGAAAACCCAAATTTTGTGATATCCCAGCACTCGCACGAATTCCTCGATCGCCGGCTGAGCCGACACCAGTATGATACGGCCGCTTCTTGCCATGTCCAACGCCGTGCGTGGAATGCCGGGCCAGAGATTAGGCGGAGATCAGGACGTTGGTGTCAAAGACTACGCGCCGAAGCGTGGGCATGACGAACTTCATGCACGATGGCTGCGATTTTGGATAGGGAGAGCTTCTTGATCCGTTTCTGACTCAATACCTCCGCCTGCTTTCGAGCGGGGAGCTTTGCAAGTTTCTGCCAAATCGTTTTTTTGAGAGCCTGAGACGCCTTACTCATTGCATTGTGCTCCCAGCAATTGCCTGGCGGTATTATACGCCAGCCATGCGCTCTTCGCCAATCTCTTGCGCCCTGTTCTTCCCACGATCCAACAATCATTCTTGTACCTGAAAGCGAGTGACCCTCTGTGTGCCGCTACCGAACCGACGCCATTCCAGCGAACGGAGAATCTCTCCTACCGCAACACGCAGGCGTTGAACGGACGCTTCCGACAGCGTCTGTCCGAGCAAGACTCAGTTTCTGCACAATATATATCGCTTGACTCCTGTCCTCATTGCGCCCAGGGTGATGTTGTCAGGTGTGAAGCCCCGCTGACTGTCCTATCTCTCGCGCTTCCTGACCATTCCCAGCGTGACCGATTCCCCAGTCTCCGCCGCATTTGCATCACAGTCTCTCTGACTCGCTGCTTGTCTGGTGTTATGGCCTGTTGATGGACACGGCCAGGAGGCCAGCCGTGTCGCAGAGGACTCATCGACTCACGTCTGCATTCCATCAGAGAGGAGGAATCATGCTCTACTACGCGTTGATGTTCCTAGCCCGCATTATTCATGAACACTTCTGCTGCAATCGCCGATCCGCTGTTCTGACGAGCCTGCGGCCAGCGGGCTCGCCCCTCGGACCTTCAACGTACTGCACGAGTACGCTTCGGGTCCTCTGGGCTCCGCGCGCTGGTCTCACGACGCGGCTTGGCGATTTCGCGACGAACTGTCATGAATAGTGCGGGCTCGTCGTCGGCTTGGTGGCCGGCGCGCTGAATCTCGCTGGCGTCTCGACGGTCGCGGTGCAGATTTCGTGGGTTATGTTTTTGGTCGGGATCGTGTTGCTGGTGATTCATTGGATCACGGGGCGCACTACTCGAACGGTGTGACCGAGGGTGACGGGTCATCTGGCGGTTCTCAGCATGACGACCCGGTCCCTGCGTCCATTCTCAATTATCAATAAGGAGGGCAATGCCATGAATGCTGAGCAACTCAAAGGAAAATGGATGCAGTTCAAAGGTGAACTGAAAGAGAAGTGGGGCAAGTTTACGGACAATGATCTCCAGGAGATTGGAGGGAACTACGACAGATTTGTCGGCAAAGTTCAGGAACGGTATGGCGATAAAAAGCGTGAGCTGATGAAGTGGGCGGATCAGTGGTACCACAAGGCTCCGTCGGCCAAGACGGGGAAAAGGATCCAGTGACCGGAATCGATCGATGAAAGCCGTCTGACTAAACAATTCACATGTATGAGCACGGCAACGTGAGGAGGTATGCGATGAGCAAGGAAAGAGCTTCAACTCAAGTGACGCCGACCATGGCGGTCGGCACCCCCAGGACTAGTTCA
The DNA here is from genome assembly GCA_030444405.1 of Nitrospira sp. Taxonomy (GTDB): domain Bacteria; phylum Nitrospirota; class Nitrospiria; order Nitrospirales; family Nitrospiraceae; genus Nitrospira_D. The sequence continues at coordinate 4,517 of JARFPM010000138.1, read as the reverse complement.
GCCGGTGAGAAGGCGGGTCTTGCTGGGCAGGTATCGAAGGGAGCTTCGATGCACGACCGCATTGCGCAGCTGGCCTACGAATTATATGAAAAACGAGGCAGGCAGGATGGCCGGGCCTTGGAGGACTGGTTGAATGCGGAACTGCAACTGGTTAGCGTGGTAGGTCAATCATGACAGAAACCCGTGAGTATGAAACGTTCATATCTATGACAACAAGGAGATAAGGCTATGAACACAATCTTACGCTGGGACCCTATGAGCAGAACTCGATGGAATCCTTTCAAGGATCGGGATGAATTGGAAAGCCGTTTGGCGACGTTGTTTGCCGGCCGGGAGGCGGCGGGCAACGGAGGAAAGGAAGCCTTGACGGTGGCTCAATGGTCGCCTCTGGTGGACATTACGGAGGATGAGAAGGAATATCTCATCAAGGCCGAATTGCCGGACATGAAGAAAGAGGACGTGCGCCTCACGGTAGAGGATAATGTCCTGGCGATTTCAGGCGAGCGGAAATTCGAGAAGGAAGAAAAGAGCAAAAAATATCACCGGGTCGAACGTGCCTACGGGAGCTTCGTGCGCAGCTTCTCGCTTCCAGAGGATGCGGATGGGAGCAAGGTGACCGCGGACTTCAAGGACGGGATGCTGCACGTGCATCTTCCGAAATCCGTACAAGCGAAGCCGAAAGCCATTGAGATCCAGGTTGGTTAGTGTGGCGTTGATCGATGGACGGGGCATCAGGGAAGACGTTCTAACGCCTGCGCGATGATGGAGTCTTTCTGATGCTCCGCGCATGTTGTTGATGATCACAATGGATTTCAGGTGATGATTCCGAATCAGGTACCTTGGCCTTCCGTTTGGCTCTGGTCTTGAGAATTGCTCTCTAGGTCTTTTTTTCCGTTCGATGGAGCCGTCTTTTCTTCTTCGCTCCCCTTGACAGATACGAAACCTCGCTCCTGTTGCTGAGAGCCGTCATCCCCAGAAATGTGTTGAACCTGTGGATAGCCATGGGATTGAGGGCAAGAGCACCGGTCCCAGCGAGAGCCGATTGGGTCCTGTCAAGGCAATTTCCTAGGAATATGCAAGAAAGTAATGAACGTAGACCGGAGCCACTATTACTTGTGGTGTCACCGAGATGGGGCGGATGCCTAAAAAATAGGCGATTTGATGAATGCGCATGCCATTTGCGCCATCTTTTGCAGAATGCCAGGACTTGTTCACAAGGTTATCCACAGAAGATGGGGAATGAGAATTCTCATGCCAATCTTGCCCTGAAGGCATGGTCTTAGATCAACCATTTGGAATTATTAGGCTCCTTAATGATTAATGTGCCGGCCATACTTGCATGAAATTTTTGCGCCAGGCGGATAGATGCGTTCTAGGCGGGGCAGGGCATGGCGAGCTGAACGGAATTTCCGGATTTGAGCACGATCCTGGTGGGTTTTCTTAGGGCGTGTCATCAATTAAGTTTCCGGATTCATAAACCAATAGAATTGTGCTTCACTATGTAGAAGCCACAGGAGGGGCTTCTACATGGTACGTCGCTATGGGTTGCGAGATGATCAATGGGTAAAGATCGAGCATCTGCTGCCAGGACGTGAAGACACCGTGGGGGTGACCGCGAAAGACAACCGGCTGTTTGTGGAGGCGGTGTTATACCGGTATCGCGCCGGGATCCCCTGGCGGGATCTGCCGGAGCGGTTCGGGGATTTCCGGGTGATCCACACGCGCCATACACGCTGGAGCAAAACCGGGGTCTGGAAGCGGGTGTTCGAGCGTCTGGCCGATGATCCGGACAATGAATATGCCATGATCGATAGCACTATCGTTCGCGCCCATCAGTACAGCGCGGGCGCAAAAGGGGGGATCCCGACATCGAGGCGATCGGGCGCAGCAAAGGCGGGCTGACCACCAAAATCCATGCGACCTGCGATGCCTTGGGCAATCCCACGAGCTTTCATCTCACGCCGGGACAAGCACATGACCTTGACGGAGCCGATGCCCTGCTGCCAGGTCTTGATGCTAATACGATCATTGCGGATAAGGCGTTTGATGCTGATGAACGGGTGATCCAACCGTTACAACAAGCAGGCAAGTGTATTGTCATCCCATCCAAATCTAACAGAACAACTCAACGCGCCTACGATGAAGACCTGTACCGGGAGCGGCATCTGATCGAGAATTTCTTTGCCCGGCTCAAGCAATTTCGGGCTATCGCCACACGCTACGACAAACGCGCGACCAACTTCCTCGGCGCCATCTATCTTGCCGCCTCACTCACCTGGCTTAATTGATGACACGCCCTAGTACCTCTCAAGCGTAAGGTGGGGCATTTCCCGGTTTCCACTTGATGCTGCAGCCAATGCTGGGTCTCTGGGTACCCTCGACCGGCTTGCCGGCGAGCACTGCTTGGATGGCGGAGCGGAGATCACGGCCGGTTACGGGCTTATTATTGCCGGGACGACTCTCATCCAATTGTCCACGATACACCAGCCGCCTGTCACGATCGAAGAGGTAGAAGTCCGGAGTACAGGCAGCGCGATAGGCCTTCGCGACCTCCTGTGTCTCGTCGTGACAGAATGGAAAGGTAAAGCCCAGGCGTACGGCCATTTCATTGAGCTGCGGCGGTGCATCATCGGGATAGCTGATGGGGTCATTGCTGCTGATGGCAATGATACCTACGCTCCTGTCGCGATAATCACGTCCGAGTCCGGCAAGCTCCTGTTCGACATGCACTACATAGGGACAGTGCCGGCAAATGAACATGACTAAGAGAGCGGTCTTATCGGCAAACGAATCGAGCGAATAGGTCTGACCAGTTACTACATCACGCAGTGAAAAAGACGGTGCGGCTGTTCCTAGGGGGAGCATGGGGGAAGATATTGCCATAATGGAAGCTCCTTTCTCTGCCGGTAGAGAGAAGATGCCGCATGTCATTGGCTGGGTCAAGTAGCAGTGAGGCGGTCGCGATCGTTGAAGGGCCGCTATGCTGCCACACATCTCTTGGAGGTGTGGGCAAGCCATGACCGAGATGAGTTGTCCCTGTGGTGAAAGGAGGGCGAGCATGCGGATTGCCTGGCTGTTGGTGCTGCTGCTGGGGGTTCCGGTTGTGACGCTGGCGCATGATGAGACAAAGCTCGAGACGCCGACCCTTACGGTCAGCGAAACCGGGACGGTGACACACGCGCCGGATACGGCTTTTGTGACATTCGGCTTGGAGAATTCTGGCAAATCACTCGCCGAGGCACAGAAGCGGAACAGTGGCGTCATGAGCAAAGTCATGGACCGGCTACGAGATTTGCAGATCGACAAGGAGCTGATCCAAACCTCGTCCTTTACGGTCTCCCCGCAATATCGACCGCCGCCTAACCGCCCCGCCGATACGCCGCCTGCTTCCCCGGAAATCATCGGCTACATCGTCAGCAATATGGTGACGGTGGAAATCCGAGTCCTCGACAGAGTCGGCACGGTGATCGAAGAAGTCTTGAAAACCGGCGCGAATAGCTTTCAGGGGTTGCACTGGGGGTTGCGCGATGAACAATCGGTGCGTCTGAGTGCATTGAAACAGGCTGCGGCCAAGGCTCGGGAGAAAGCGACGGTGCTGAGCGAGGCGCTGCACCTGAAACTCGTGCGGGTGTTATCGGTCAGTGAAGGCGGTCATATGGTCAGGCCGTCCTCTCACGTGGCACGCATGGCGATGGAGGCGAGCGCAGGCGAGGTGCCGATATCCCCGGGCGAGCTAAAGATCGAGGCAATGGTGACGCTGGTTTACGAAGTCGCGCCGAATTGAAGGACGGTTCTTTTGCGTATGACTCAGTATGAGGCTTGTCCGTCGAGACTATTGGAGGCGATCAAGCGGACAGGAGAACGATTGAGACGGATATCGTGAAGATGCTGAACGATCTCAGGGTAAGGCTTGCGCACCCATGTGTCCTAGGCTATCATTCTGCTATCGCCGTCGTCAGGTAGCGGAAAGTGAGGAATAATGGCTCAAATTCTCATCAGAAACCTTGACGAAAAACTGGTCGGGCGGCTTAAGAAGCAGGCCAAGGGGCATGGGCGATCGTTGCAGGCCGAAGCGAAACGGATTCTGGAAGAGGCTGCGCCCGACTATGAGGAGGTCTGGAGGCGGATCGATCGTCTCCGCAACAAGCTGAAGCGGTCGGGACGTACCTTCAGCGACAGCGCCGAGTTGATCCGTGAGGATCGCGATCGGTGAGCCATTATGTGGTTGACGCGAGCGTTGCGGTCAAGTGGTTTGTCCCGGAAGTCCATAGCGAGTCGGCGCTTCGGCTGCGCGACCAAACGCATACATTGCATGTGCCGGCTTTCTTTACATTGGAATTTGCCAATGCGCTGTGCAAAAAGCTGCGGCGGGAAGAGCTGACGAAAGCACAAGCCAGATATGCTCTTGGCGAGTTGCGCAATATCCCGTTATTCCGGCACGCCGATGACGTGCTCCTTCCCGCCGCCTTCGATCTTGCTGCTGACACGCAAGCCGCCTTGTACGACTGCCTGTATCT
>JARFPM010000066.1 GCA_030444405.1 Nitrospira sp. | reverse complement strand
AGACTGTGGAGTGGACCGCGGTGGAGTTGAAGGGAGAGGGACCAAAGACCAGGCGCTGTTCGAGTCTCGACAAGGCGAGCATGGATCTGAACAACGATGGGCGCGACGACTTAGTGGTGAAGACCACTTTTTGTATGAAGGGCGCACCGAGTGATAGCTTCTATGTCTTTCCCGCCAATAGTCCGGTCCTCGATCAACTGAGCTGGCAAGACCTGAGCCCCTTGTTGGCAACACACGACAAGTTCGAGCGAACCGGTGGATCCTATCCACTGACGTCTCTTCCCATGGACAAGGCATCGCTATCTCCTGCGTTGAGCACGGTCTTTACCATTCAACCGTTTCGGCTTGATGGTGTGGCCTATGTCAGCCTGACCGATGCTCGACGGGAGTGGATGGTGATCGCGAAGTATCGGGGCCGTGAACGACTTGAGGATCAGTGTTATTTACGCATCAGCACGTTTTAGCTAGTTGAGGTGGTAGCCTTTTGCCGCAAGACAGGTATCCCGCATGGCGTTGATCGTTGAAAGACCATGCAAGGCGCGGGCATGGTCGGCAGGGCTCTGAGGGCCGGCACCAAATGGAAAGGGTGAACCCTGACTGTAGAAGTGCTGCTCGTTGGCTAATCGTGCCTTGTACTCGCACTCCATGTAGTCCCTCTCAACATCGTATCGACTGAGGCCGTGGGGGTAGCCTCCACGCTCATAAGGACTTTGCGCACAACCCCACACGATCAGCGGAAGCGCAAGCACGAGAATGTTGGTCCAGGAAGTCATTGGGCACTCGTACCACCGGAGCATGCCCGCGTCAGGCTGCGTGGCCGGCGACAAGCTCCGCACAGCGGCGGGCGCTAACGAAAGCACTCTCCAGATTGGCAGGCCATCCGGTGTCGGTCCATGCCCCGGTGACGAGCAAATTCTGGATGGGACTTTGTTGAAGCGGCCGCAATCGCGCAGTACCTGGTGCCAGCAACAGGGCAGCCTGGTTCTCGCGAAAGACCGATCGGGCGATGATATCCCTCTTGGCCGTTCCTGAGAACAGCTCGCACATCTCGGTTTGCGCTGCATCGATCAACTGAGCATTGTTCAACTCAGTGAGCCCGTTTCCGACGGCAGACAGCCGATATTCGATCTCGCCTGACTCGAGCGATATGCTGCTGAGCTGGTGGAATGGTCGGCCTGGTAGAAGGAGTAGACGAGGCCGTTGCTTCGTCGTTGGACAGGCCAGTTGAATAGCGACCTCGCTCAAACTTTGGAGTTCGGTGATCTGTGCGAAGTAGGCGTAGCGGGTCAGCAGCCGTTCCGGCAGCAGCTGCAGGAGATTCTGGTAGGACAGCGCAATGATGTACCGGTTGGCCTGCAGTCTGGTGTCGTCGTGAAGCCGGACTTCGTTCACGTCGGTCTGTCCAAACCGAAGGGTAGGTCGATGGGGCAGGGAGACAATCCGCACATCCCCCTGTTGGAGCGCCTGTTTCATGGGTGCAATGAACCGGTGGTTGACGGAGCCGGCTAGGTGTGTGAGCCTTGCGTCTGACGTGTCACGAAGAAACACGGTTGAGAGCAGATGGACGAAGGTTGCGGCGGAGAGACGTGTCAGCGCGTTGCCGGCCAACCATTGCGCGAGCGGATCCCAAATCCGTTCTCTTGCTTCGGGACTTTGCCCGGCCGCCGTCAGCCATTCATCCGCAGTCCGATTCTCTAAGTCTGCCGGGAGAGTTTGGGCTTGTTCCCAAATTTCCTCGACATGGGAGAAGAGTCTCCACCGATCTTGCCAGGAAAGGCCGTGGAAGCTGAAGAGGCTCATCATCCACTGGAAGGCTCCGGGGAGGCGGGCCGACTGATAGGGGGCGATTCGCCCATCGGGCAGCAGAAATTCCAATGGAATCGCTCGGTCGGCTTCCGAAGAACCTTCTTGGTTAAGCGCATGAAGGATCCGCTTCGTCTCATGGTGGCATCCCAGAACAATCGGGGCAGGCTGGGATGCATCGGTCCGGAAGCCATCAAGCCAGTTAGGATGATCGAGCAGGGTAATGTGATAACCCTGTTGATGAAGGTGGTACGCAGTTGTCAGGCCGGCCAGTCCGGCGCCGAGAATGAGGATGGTGTCTGAGGACGGCGCGGTCACGAGAATCGGGAGCGGAGCCAAATACGTAGGGCAATAACCACTCGATGGGTGGTGGTGAGACTGATACGAGGTCCGAAGACCTGATAGTTCGACCGTTCGATCCGTTCCAAAATCCGACTGTAAATGCCGCGCATGATCTCCGCCACCGTCAGCGCGCGGCGCTCCTGAGGCGATAGTCCCAGGAGGGCCGCATCGGCTCGCTTATAATAGTGGTGCGCTTGGGAGGCCTCATATTCCATCAACGCACGGAACTCGGGAGAATAGCTTCTATTGAGTATGGCTTTTTCCGAATGATTCCACTTCCGTAAGTCGTCCAGCGGTAGATAAATGCGACTTTGGGCGGCATCTGTTCCAACATCGCGGAGGATGTTGGTGAGTTGGAAGGCCATGCCGAGTGCCACCGCATAATCCTGCGCGCGCGCCGATGTGACGCCGAAGATATGCAAGCAGATGAGCCCGACGACGGAGGCGACGCGATAGCAATAGAGCGACAGTTCATCAAATGTGACATACCGATTGTTGAACAGGTCCATCTCGACGCCTTTGATCAACTCCTCGAAGTATGCCTTTGGAATACTCAAAGCCTTCACATGGTAGGCGAGGCTCACCATGATGGGAGTGGTGGGGGTGCCCGAATACACCGCCTCAAGCTCCTCACGCCAATGCTTCAGTTCGTCTTTCGGATTGCTCCCTGCAGCCGGTTCGTCGACGGCACTGTCGACGGCTTTGCAGAAGGCATAGACCGTATACATGGCGTCGCGTTTGGCTTTGGGAAGGAACAGGAACGAATAGTAAAAATTGCTACCGCTTTTCTTCGTGTAAGCCGTGCAATAGGCCTGGGCCTCAGAGACCGTCATGACGCGAAGCCTACGGTTAGTGTGGTGGCCTCCAGCTTGATGAGTGAGCAATTTCTCATCTGTTCCATCGCTTATGTCGGCCACAAGCGGGCACGCAAATCCTTGAGGCGTGTTTCGCTCAAACTATAGCTGATTGCATCGGCCTCATGGAGGTCTTGCACGGTGTGTGTGTTGGCTACCGCCAAGACCTTCATGCTCGCCGCTTTCGCGGCCCGAATGCCCGGGAGGGAATCTTCGATGACCAAGCAAGATGTCGGTGCGATCGGTGTCGCGGAATAATGATGTCGGTTCAATCCGGCCAGGGCCTGCAGGAACGGTTCCGGATTCGGCTTGCCATAGGTGACATCCTCAGCGCTCGTAATGTGATGGAAGGCTTTTCGGATGCCGATTTGTTCCAGCACGAGCTCAATTTCAGGCCGTAAGGCGCCCGAGGCGATCGCAAGCGGGTATGTGGTTGCGGCATCCTCGACAAACTCTCTCACACCGGGGAAAATCACCAGATGATCCTTGATTGAAGCCATATAGGCGGAGGCTTTCTTGGCCATCAGGTCTTGGACAAGAGAACTGGAGATCGGGCGTCGATTGACCCGTAGCGCTTCAAGAATACATCCACGATCGTCGAAGCCGAGATAGTCGGCATAATAGTCTTTTTCGGTCAAAATGATCTCGATCTCTGCCAGTGTCCGGCGCAGACTTTCAAAGTGGAGCGGCTCGGTGTCGGCGATGACCCCGTCGAAGTCGAAGATCACAGCGCGCATAGATTCCTGAGGCTCGTGATGTCTCACCTTTACGATCGAGGCGCGAACGGGCGGCATTATAGCACAGAGGGCAGCAATACGATCATTGCCCTCTGTGCGCGGTGAGTGTGGTGCAAACAGGCGATCAGGGTTTCAATTTAAGCTGCTTCTCAGCCAGCCAGCCTTTCGTACCGTAATCACTGCGGACGGAATAGACCCATCCGCCGGCCTGTAGGTCGCCATCAAGAATCGTGAACAGGGTTCCCGGCGGAATGGCCGGACCCGGTTTTGTTCCTTCGGCGTCCTGGCTCAGCAGTACTTTCTGACCGGGAGCGGTAGGATTCGGTAGGACGCTGACCCGCTGTCCTTCGCCAAACAGCGGGGCTGGTGAAGCCGTAACGGATGGAATAGGCGCAGGTGCCGGAGTCGATGCAGCCGGTGCCGGAACTGAAGCGGTCGCCATCGGTGGAGCAGCAGGTGGCGTGGGAACGGGCGCCGGAGTCGGCATTGCAGCCTGCGGTGTCTCAACCGGCGTGACAGCAGGAGGCGGTGGCGGAGTCACTGCCTTAGGCTGAGCGGCTGGGGCAACGGGGGTCGGATTCGGCGGCGCCGGCTTTCGAGCGACAGGCGGTTGCGGGGCTGGAGTTTCGCCGAGGAGCGGCCCCACATAATCCATGATCATCTCAGGTTCCATCGCGACATAGGCACCGACGCCGATCACTATCAACACGAGCACCCACAGAAGTGGACGCCCGCTCGATTTCTTGGGTGGCTTCATGGGCGAAGGTGATCGAATCGTGGCTGTCTGTTCCAGCTCCTCTTCCGTGAATTCCAGATCCGGTTCCGGCTGACGAGCAAAAAACAGACTCCAATTCAGAGGACTGCCGGCGAACGACGGACCCTCAGCGATACCAAGCATCGAGCACCTCCCTCTAGCAGACAGCATCGTGGAATCTGAAAAATTACTTATCATCAAGTCTGTAGACTGTCAATTTTGTACGAATATTCAGCAGCGACCATCCTGATGCGGAGATAGCCTCAACAGGACTGCACGTGGGAGCAGGACAGCACTTGATGCTCTCGACTGCCCGAGCGATAGACGGTCAATCCTTTGCAGCCGAGTTCATGGGCGAGTATGAAGGCGGCGGCGACGTCTTTGGTCGTGGCGGTTGGGGGTAAGTTGATCGTTTTCGATACACCGCTGTCGCTGTGCCGCTGAAAGACCGCTTGCATCCGGACATGGTGTTCGGGGGCAATATCGTGTGCGGTGAGGAACAGTCGACGAAGATCCTCTGGGACCAGTGACAGATGCTGAATCGATTCATGACGGCCGACCTCCCGCCGCAATGTTGCGAGAGGGAGACCCCTGGCTTTGGCTCGCTTGAGGAACTCCGGATGAAGCCGTTCGAGTCGTATCTCTTCCATGATCGTGTGCACAACACTAATGCCATAGAGTGGTTCGATCCCGGCGGAGCAATCGGCGAGAATACTAATGGTGCCGGTAGGGGCAATCGTCGTCACCGTGGCGTTCCGTCGGCGAAGGCCATCGGCTTCGAGCCGGCTTCCTTTATACGCGGGGAAAGGGCCCCGCTCCTGTGCGAGCTGGCGGGATGCTTTGTGGGCATGCAATCGAATAAAGCCCATGAGCTGGTCGGCGATCTGCAGGGCTTCGTCGGTATCGTAAGGAACGCCGAGCTGAATCAGCAGGTCGGCGAAGCCCATAATCCCGAGACCGATCTTCCTCGTCTGTTTGGTATGGGCCGCGATCGACGTCAGAGGGAAACGGGTTCGATCGAGCACATTATCGAGGAATCGAACTGCAAGTGGAATGATGGATTCGAGCCGCTCGTAGTCGATGGTCGCACCGTCTCGGTGCGGAGTGAGAAGTCGGGCGACGCTGATTGAGCCGAGCGTACAGGATTCATGGGCAAGAAGCGGTTGCTCGCCGCATGGGTTGGTCGCCTCGATCGGACCAAGATGCGGTGTGGGATTTGCGCGGTTGATGGTGTCGAGGAAGAGCACGCCTGGCTCCCCGGATTCCCATGCGGCTTTCACGAGCCGGTCGAAGACCATCCCGGCAGGAAGGCGCCGAACGGGCTTTGCGGTCCGTGGGTTGATGAGAGGATAGGGCCGGTTCCGTTTGACCGCTTGCATGAAACGGTCGGTGAGACCAACGGAGAGGTTGAAGTTTGTCATTTCGCCCGGCCGTTGCTTCAAGGCGATGAAATCCAAGATGTCGGGATGGTCGACTTTCAAAATGCCCATGTTGGCGCCACGCCTGGTACCTCCTTGCTTGATGACATCCGTGGACAGATTGAACACGCGCATGAAAGAAATGGGGCCTGACGCGAGTCCGCTTGTGGTTGCGACACGGTCGGCGTGAGGCCGAATGTGGCTGAAAGAGAATCCGGTTCCCCCTCCCGACTGATGGATCAGTGCCTGATGCTTGACCGCATCAAAGATAGACTCCAGCGAATCGTCCACCGGCAACACAAAGCAGGCGGAGAGCTGTTGAAGCGGCCGACCGGCGTTCATTAAGGTCGGCGAATTCGGGAGGAAGGTCAGCGAAGCCATAGCTTCATAGAATTGGCGGGCAAGACCGCGTCGTCGTGCAAGGGGCTCAGCCGATGCAATGTCCTTGGCCACGCGATGGAACATGTCGGCCGGTGACTCAACGACAATGCCCCGCTCGTTCTTTGCCAAGTAGCGTTGGCGTAAGACGGTAAGGGCGTTCAATGACAGCCTGGGTGGTGGGAATGAAGTGATCATATCGGGATCCATGCCATTATAGCCTCTTCGGTGGAGGAGGAACATGTAAGAGGAGGGGAATCGCTCGGGCCTCTTGCATGTCTGTGGAGGCGGCAGGCACAATGCTGCCGGCAACGATCATGAAGTCCTACCGCGAAGAACTCTGGTTTGAGACAAAAACCAGGCAAGCCTTCATCAAAATCACGCCCCTCGTCGAGGCAGTGGTAAGGAAGAGTGGAATACGGGAAGGCCTCGTCCTGGTGAATGCGATGCACATCACGGCCAGTGTGTACATCAATGACGATGAGTCCGGCCTGTTGCAAGACTATGATGATTTCTTGGAACGGCTTGCTCCTCAGAAGGCGGTGTATCGGCATAACGACACGGGCGAGGACAACGGTGATGCTCATCTGAAGCGACAAGTGATGGGGCGAGAAGTCGTCGTCGCGCTCACAGGGGGCAAACTCGACTTCGGTCCTTGGGAACAAATTTTTTATGGCGAGTTCGACGGACGTCGTCGAAAGCGGGTGCTCGTGAAGATTATCGGTGAATAGGGACATGCGTCGATCATGTGCGTGGCGAGTCAAGAGCAATCGTCCTGAGGCTTGCATGGGTAGGAAAAGTTTGGCAACATGCATTTTGAATCGTCGAGCCATGACCGTTGGCTCGCACAATAGGGAGCCTCGATGTTAGGCTGGTCACGCCCCGATCCACTCACACGGGATCTGATTCATCTCATCAATGCCCGTCGCCACGATCATGGCGACGCCGATGATGCGATCGATACCTTGCAAGCGTTTCTTGAGCAAGGACGGGAGCACGATCTACTGACCGTGCTTGCGGCGCTCGACGAAGAGATGGCCGAATGGCTATTCGATCTGGTTGCCGAGGCGAGCTGCACGTTGCTGTTGGACGGACCGAACGACGAAAAGCCGACTTATGCCACGATGGCGGCTCTGGAACTTCCCCTGCAGGCAAACCTCACCGCTCCACTCAAGCTGAAAGTTGATCCGATCGCCACTGCTGATCTCCTGCACAAGCATCTTCAGCTCCCTGGTGGAACGGTGGTTCGCGTCGAATCGCGCCTCTTGACCGATGCAACCTTGGAAATGTTGAATCTTCAAATGTTCCATGACCATCTTGTGACGGTCGCAGATTCCAGGCGTGCACAATCGGTGGCGGCGCGGTTGCTTCCTCCGGTCGAAAATACCGCGTTCCTGCTGTTTGAGCTGATCGGCGCTCCGGATCCAGGTTTGCCCGATGCGTGGGAGGAGCGACCGCGCCGTGAGATGCTCGAAGGGCTGGTGAAGCAATGTCCTGAGCTGGCATGTGCGCCTGACACGATTGAGGCGCCGGTGTACGCCGCGTATGCCATGTTCGACGCGCAGAATGCGGTACGTCTCCATCACCTTGCCGATGAGACCGCCGCTGTATGGAGGGAGCTGGACCCGCTCGTGAGGTCCCGCACCATCGTGCATCTCCATACACAATGTGGAAATGGGGTCTACATGCCCGTGTGGACCGACCTGTTCGATCCGGAGCTTCCGGACGAACACGGCCCTGTCTGGACCTCCCCCGATGTCTGGGTCTTCACCGCTGATCTGCCGATTGAATGGCCGGGTGAGATGTTGACCAATCGGTTGTTGGCAGAAGGCTGTACCAGGTTCGAAAATCACATCGTGGAAACTCCGGATAACTAGTTCTACGTCTGCGCATCCTTGCTGGTTGCCTGGTACTCCGCACGTTCATTCCTGTTACAAAAGACCTCTGCACAAAACGTCCGTTTCAGTGATTTTCCAGCAGCTTTATTTTATCCTCACCTCGATGAAGACCGCCAGCGCCGCGGAACGATCGGGGAGAACCACAGCGAACCTCGTCACAGTGGGTGGGTTGATCTTGGTCTGGACGATCGTATGGGCCAATTTGCCATCTAAGGAAGAGCTCCTGTCGGCGCAGTCAGCATCACCAACCGTCGAAACGCTGCGCCCACCTGAGCTCGACCTGACGATCCCTGGCATGGTCAGTCAGACGAACGCAAGCTCGACGGGAGCGGCAGGCTCGTCATCTGTGACCACTCTTGGCGGATTGTCCGTTCCACGTGACAGCCGTGCCAGGCAAATCGCGGAAGTGAAGTGTGAGGCAGAGGTGCAGTCGTTCTGTCCGGATTCTCTTTCCGAAGAAGACCGGCGCCGTTGCGTGATACAACGGCTCAAACGTTTGGATGCGCCCTGTCAACAGATCGTCCGGAAGCGACTGGTACGCTGGAGGGAAGCTGAAGGATATAGGCTTGCTTGCGTCGAAGATGTGAAGCGAGTCTGCCTGACAGTGCAGCCGGGCGATGGCCGCATTCTCCAATGTTTGCAGGAACACGAACAGGATCTCTCTGAAGGTTGCTACCAAAGCTTGCCCAAAGGCCGCCTTCATCTCCAAAACTGAAGATTCGTGTATCAATCAGGCGCGCCGGTCGCACAGCTTTGCTTGTGTCGATTTCTACTGCCGGCGTCACGCGATCATAACGCCGATCGGGAAGAGTTGCCTAGAAATCGAAACTTCCATAGAAAATCGAAAGAAGCAGCACCAACTAGTATTCACGCGGCCAACCCTTCGAGGGAGGACCGGAGTTCCATGGCGAACTCTCCGGCTCGGCGATAGCGGTGAACCGGGTCTTTCTGCAACGCTCTATCCAGGATTTTCTTTATGGTGGGAGGGAGATCCGGCCTGATGGCTTTCACGCTGAGATGCGGCGTGTGAGCGATGGCAAACAGCAGTGCTGAGACGTTGTCCGCAGTAAAGGGCGGACGACCGGTCAGGAGTTCGAACATCACGACGGCGAGCGAAAAAATGTCTGATCGTCCATCCACCTTCTTTCCGGCGATCTGTTCGGGGGACATGTACGTGGGAGTTCCCAGCACGATATTCGTCTGCGTTTTCGACGACGTCGCCATCTTGGCGATGCCGAAGTCCATGACCTTGACGACCTCTTCCGTGGTCAGCATGATGTTCGCTGGTTTGATGTCGCGATGCACCACGCCCTGCTGGTGAGCATAGTCCATCGCTTCGGCGACAGTCGCCAGTATCGGGATCACCTTCTCGAGCGGCAGGAGATTCGGTTTCCGTGACCACTGTTTGAGCGTGGTGCCCTGAAGCATCTCCATGGCGATGTAGCCGAGGTCGTTTTCTTCTCCGGCGTCGAAGATCGTAACAATATTGGGGTGAGACAATCGCCCAGTGGATTCGGCTTCCTGAAAGAACCGCGCTTTCACTTCTTGCAATTTGTCGACATCATCAATCTCGTCGAGCCGCATCGTTTTGATCGCCACGAACCGTTGGATCGTCGGATCTTTCCCAAGGTAGACTACACCCATTGAGCCTCGTCCCAATTCCTTCAATACCTTGTATCGACCGAGCATAGCAGGTTGACCGCTCTGTGAGGGGGAGATGTGGTGCGTGGTCTCGGGGTCGTGGCATTCTTCTTCCTGATGGATGTCCTCTGTATCATCGATCGACGGAGGAGGCTCTTTGCGACGAGGCGATGGTACGGGCTTCGAAAAAAGCCGGTGGAGTGCGTTGAGGTTCAAGAGCCATGCAGTGGTAATCCAGAGACCGGTCAGTGTCAAGGCTGCTATGTAGGCGATCATATAGCGTGCCGGCCCGAAGCGATCGATTAGCGAGAGCCCGACGACCCGAAGGGTTTTATCCGTTACGATCACCATGAAGAGGGTGGTCATTGGAAGGACCAGTTGACGCAAAAACGAGAACCCTCGTCCGTTATCCGGCATCTGGCGAAATGCGCGGATCGAGAGAATGCAGAGGATGACCAGCCCAGATTCTTCAACGATGAGTCGAATGGTTTGGGGACCGCTCAGACCGAAGAGCGTGACCGGAAACGACTGCGCCGCTGGCAGTTTGCTCAAGATAGGACCGGCGAACAGTGCCACGAACGCGACGAAAAGATATTGGACGGTCCAACTTGAGGCGTTGATCATGGGTGACGAAATGTGAAGATAAGCAAAGTCTAGCGGATACCGAAGAGGAGTCAATGAATTGAGGGAATTATGCGGTAAGATCGCGCGTTAGAGTCGTCCGGCGGCTTCCTTCATCTTGGGAAGCAGTGAGGTTGGTATGTGCAGCGTGCCCTTACCGATACCGACTTCGATGTCTGGTTTCGTGAGACCATGAAAGTCGCTTCCGCCGGTGACCAATAGACCGAGTTGTTGGGCCAGGCTGAGGTATTCTCGAGTCTGTCGAGCAGCATGTGTACTATAGTAGACCTCTACACCGTTGAGCCCGTCGTCTTTAAGCTGTCGAACTAGATCGACCAGCGATTGCTCTGCGACCTTGATCCACGTCGGGTGGGCTAGGATTGCAAGTCCACGAGCAGCTTTGATCCAGCGAATAGCTTCGGCAGGGCTCGGGAGCTCCCGAGGTACATAGGCCGGTCTACCCTCGGCAAGAAAACGATCGAAGGCTTCCTTGGCAGAAGCGACGACGTGTTTGTCCATTAAGATACGGGCGATGTGCGGTCTGCCGATCGAGTCGGTGCCGGCGAGTGCGCGGACCTCGTCGTAGGTGATATCGATCCCGAGGGCCTGCAATCGTTCGATGATCCGTGGATTCCGCCGGTGACGACTGTCCCGCAAGGTCTTGAGGCGTTCAGGCAAGTCGGAGTCCTGCCAATCAAGAAAGTACCCAAGAATGTGTAACTCGGAGTTGCCGGCAAGCGAGCTGATTTCGACCCCGGGTATGATTTCGATTCCACGCTGTTCTCCGGCCGCAGTGGCTTCGTCGATACCAGTCATGATGTCGTGATCGGTGATCGCCAAGGCTGTCACACCCGCTTGGTGTGCCAAGTCCACCACCTCAGTAGGCGTGCAACTCCCGTCAGAATGGGTGGTATGCAGATGAAGGTCAAGGCGGCTCATGTCGATAGTCCTGGAGCTAAGGGTTTCTGTGCCGCAAGTTGGGCCGTGTAGACGGACTCCGACCCATTCGTTCTTTCGTGGAGCCCTTCGTCATAGTGGAGAATGCGGAGGCCAGGTGTGAGGCTCAAGAGCTCACCGTGCTCAAGGCAAAACTCTCGATGCTTTGGATGCTGATGCTGGACGTGGTTATCGACGGTAAAGGTTTCATACAGCAATACACCGCCGGGCTTCAGCGCGTCGATGAGATAGGGGAAGAGCGGTCGGTTCAGGTAACAGAAGATGAGAATGCCATCGTACGTTTCATGTCCGAGATTCGGCTCCTGCGGTGGCGGCTCCAGATCAAGCACTCGCGAACTGATACCGGTGAGCTGTCGCACTCGGGCGCTAGTCGAAAGTTTTGCGAGGGCCTGTTCGTCGCGATCGACAGCCTCGACCTGGTAGCCCAGCGAGGCGAGGAACAGCGTGTGGCGCCCGCTGCCGGAGGCCACGTCGAGGACCTTGCCTTTGGGAAGGCGATGAAGCTGTTGGACGAGAAACTGGGCCGGTGGCGGATCTGCGCGGAGGACTTGCTGTGCGAGCCTTGTGCGCTCAATGTTGATCCCCACGGAGCGGGTCACGAAGGAGATCGGGGGATGCAGCTTCCGCAGCCACAGCTTGATACGACTGATCGAGAATTCATCGAACAGGGCTGCCAGGAGTCGTTCCGCCAGCGTTTCTAGCAGCTGAGACTCCTGAGCGGTTCCAATGTCGACGACACGCTGAGCCACTTTCGCGTAGTCGATCGTGTCACCAAGATCGTCGGACAACCCTGCTGCCTCCAGTCGATAGTCCAATTCCAAATCGACGGCGAGGGCTTGTGGGCGAGCGCGTTCCTCGGGCGTCACACCGCAGCGGCCGCGGAACTCCAATTGTTCGATGACGACATGTCCACCCATTTGTGCATTGTCGAAGATCGGATTTCAGGCTGTCAAGCGAGGAAGAGAGATGGGCTTGGGGGCGAAAGGCGCGCCGTTGACGGCGGCTAGACGAAGTAACGGCTTGTATCGAATTTGTGCTCCGTATTGTCAACCAGCCGAATGATGCTGTGGCGGTACTCGCCGACGTCGTCTTTCTCGGTCAGGTCCAACTCAGGGCCGTTATCGATGGGAGTGCCTTGCGCATCGGTGATGACTTTGACGACCGGCCGCTCACTCTCAGTCTTCTCGGCGGCAGGCTTGAGTACGACGGCGAATTCATCGGAGTCGAGGATCACCAGGCTTCCGATCGGAATGATCCCCACGCAATTGACGAACAGTTTGAGCAGGGTCGCGTCGAAACTTCTCCCGGATTTCGTAAGCATCATATTCAGCACTTTCGAGGGCGACATCGGTTCCCGGCGGTAGACGCGGGAAGATGTCATGGCATCGTAACAATCGGCGATCGTAAGAATGCGCCCCGTCAGAGAAAGTTTCCACGGTGTTTGTAATTTGGGGTAGCCGGAATAGTCCAAGTTCATGTGGTGTTCAAATGATGCTGCGGCCATGCGCGCTGGAAGGTTGGTGATGCCGCGTAGTTGCGTGAGGCTCAAGACACCTTCCGTCGGATGATTGCGCATCATCGCCCACTCATCTTCCGTGAACTCGCCGGGCTTATTGAGGACCTCGAGGGGAATAGTGGACTTGCCCATGTCATGAAAGAGCGCCGCCAAGCCGAGGTCCGCCAGCTCGACTTTCGGATAACCGGCTCTGTTTGCGAGAGCGATGGAGAGCAGCGAGACGTTGACGGAGTGGTTATGGGTGTATTGATCATGGCAGCGAAGCGTTGTGAGGCCCAGCATGATGGGCTCGTCCTGCATCATCAGGTCGACGATATTTTGGATGGCACGTTTGGCCTGTTTAAAGTTCAGAGCTTTGCCATCACGGGACGACTGAGTCAGATTGCCAACCGCGTCGGCGGCTTTACCATACGCAGCTTTCGAGCGTGCTTTGTGCCGAACTTTCGAATTTCTGTCCTCTGCAAGATCTTCTTTCAGGTTGAGCAATCGAGGATCTTTAAGTTCGATGCCGGCCACGGCCAGGTTCGTCAATTCCTGTCGGAAGTCTTCGATCGACTTTGTTGCCGGGTCAAGACTGACGAAGAGGTGGGCGAACTCCCGAAGATCCTTGGAGGAAACCGATGAGGAAAACGTCAAACCGCCGATCCTCCACTTCTTCAAGGCGTCAAGGATGCTTGAGACGACCAGCATTTGTTGCGCCGTCACTTTCAGATGGTTCTCGCCGAGGAAGAGGAAATCGTCCTGCACCCACAAGGTGATCGGTTGGTCGTGGGCGAGGGTTTCAATGAGGGTCAACATCGTTTCGACGGGTTTGTCGAGAGCGGCGTTGGCACGGCCATGGATCTTCGACGTCTTAATCAGCGTATTCAACTGTGTGATGAGCTGGAATCCCAGCATCACCAACTGTTGGTCGAGAATATCTCCGGCTTCCGATCCTTGGCCGATCTTCTGCGACAGCGACTTTTCGTGTGTCAGGATCGGCTGCGCGGTGTCTTCGCTGGGTGGGTTTCGCAGAGATTTTGACTGACGTTCCGTCACGATCACCCGTCTTAGTGTGATGTACCAGTGGAGGGGATGCCGCGTTGTAGCCGTTGAGCTTGCGATAATGCCGCGGTGCAAGCCTGACGAACCGCAGCGCTTCCCTTTTTGGCCCCAAGTGAGAGAGCCGCGATGGCGGCAGGGGTGGCGAGCTTCCCGAGTGTTTCTGCTCCGATGACCGCCAACTCTTCTTTTTTTCTCCGATTCATCCAGGCCCATTCGGTCATCAGGTCTTGCCAATAGGGAACCGCCTCGTCGCCGCATGTGGCGCGGACAGCCTGAAAGACCGCTCGGCGCTCACTGATGGGGCGATCCATGAACCCTTCTTCCAACAGAAGAGGAGACCAAAGGGAGAAAGGAACGGTGTACTGGCCGGACATGAGCAGCTTGAGCGAAGCAAAGCGGACATTCTCATCTTCATCATCAGTCAGCGAAACGAGTTTCGTACCGTTGCCGCTTGGACGAAAGAGGCCGATCGCTCGCACCACTTCCCGCCGGACTTGGGCGTCCGGGTACCGGGTCAACTTCTCGATTGGTTCGATGAAGTTGGGACTATTCCACTTGATGAGGATCGATAAGAGATTGCGGACGTAGGCCGGTCTGCGGTCCGACAATGCTCGCACCAGAGGATCGGGGTGCTCCTTCGCCAACGTCATGAGGGCTTCTGCGACCATGGCCTGATGAGCTGGCGATGTGACGTTTGCGAGGAGGGAGCAGAGTGCGGGCACTGCATCCGGCTTCATCAGCAGTAAGATGGTGGAGAGTCCTTCAACGTCGGCCTCCGGAGAGCGATTCAGGTAGCCCTCGATGGCTTTGACCCGTTCGGTACGGCCGAGTCCATTGAGGAGAGAGGCTAACTGTTGTTTGTGTTCCTCGCCCAGATCAGGCCGCACGGCATCCGTTTCGTGGAGGAGACTTAAGACGTTCTCCAATACCGTCCATTTGCCTTCGCGAAGAAGGGATTCCACGACGTTGCCCCACAAACTGAAGAGTTTCGTCAGCAACCCTGGAGACTTCTCTGATGCGAGGATCGCGGTCAGCATGTCCAGGATGTACATGAGACTGTCTTGTTTTCGCTCCGCCTCGATTTCTTGCGCCAGGATGGCAAGCTCTTCCTCGGTGACCTCATAGCCGGCAAGTCCAGATTGGAAACGGCTTTTGGCGTTTCCGGAACCGCCGCCCTCAGAGTCGGTTCCCGCTCCGTGCCGCTTTGTGCGTTCCCGCTCCCGATCCAGCAATTCTCTGAGCGTCGAATCCGACGAACTCATACTTCCGTCGAGGCGGATAAAGCCGTCGTTCCCTGCCGAAGATTTTGAGAGTTCTTCGGCCGTCACGAGCGTGATAGTTGACAGATTCCGAGACCAAAGGCGCGTGACGATATCATCGTCATCCTCATTCGAGTCGGCGTCGCTCCATAGGGAGGTGAGGAAGACCGACAGCTCCTCTTGTGTGAGACCCTCGTGCAGGACTAGTTCTCGGATGCCGTCGGCGTACAGCTTGAAGGCTATGCTCTCGCTTCCTCCATCCTTCTCTGCCTGGTACACGACATGGTCCTTGCACAGCAATTCGGATCGTTGAACGAGGAAAGCTAGTCTTGAATAAGTCGTGAGGTGATTGGATAATTCTTCGAACAGCTGCTGCGTAAATTTCAGGGCAACGGGATTCGTTGTGCCGTACGTCCGATTCGATTTGGCCGTCTTATCCAGTAGTTTTAATACACGTTTGACGGAGACAAGCTCCGGATCTTCAGCGGCTCGTGCGGCGACTGCGGCGGCCATCATTTCTTGAGCCGTTTTGAGGTCCGTCGTCATACGTAAGACCTACCGGCAGATCACAGCTTCGTCAAGAAAATCGCCGTTCTTTACAGTCGTTCTACTCCGGGGATGTGCTTGATCCGGCGGCTTGTTTGTCACGAGAGGCATGGGTAGAATCGAGCCGCACTATGAGTAGAAC
>JARFPM010000015.1 GCA_030444405.1 Nitrospira sp. | reverse complement strand
TGACGCGGTACTTGCTCTTGCCGCAAGCACGAGGCGACAAATCGGCTTTCTTGGCACAGGCGGGGTATGGACAGGAAAACATGCGGCACTTGCTGCGCGACTTGCGCACACAGATTCTACCGTTGGAGGCACAACGACTGGAATCAAACAAGTTCGGCCAGTACTACGAAATACGAGGCACGCTGACTGGCCCAAACGCTGTGGGACTGCCGGTACGCACCATCTGGATGACCGAACACTTGTCGGGCGTCACGAAGTTCGTTACACTCATTCCAGACACGCGGAGGACCGGATGAAGTTTCAACTCTACACAGATGTGGCTCTGAGGTCCGATGTGCCGGAGCATCGTCTCCGCCGCGGGGACATCGTCAAACTGGTCGACCATCACGTGGCTTCTGACGGTACGGAGGGATATTCCATCGAAGTCTTCAACGCGCTGGGCGACACAATTGCTGTCACCAGCGTCCCTGCCTCCTCCCTCGAAGCCCTCCGCCAAGACGAAGTCCTCTGCGCGCGCACGCTGTAACGGCGGTTGCCTGTCCCACTGCCGCTCCTTCCCTACGACCAACTCGGGAATCCGTTGAAAATGGGCAAGCAGAACGCGAGCCGGTTGTGTTCGGCTAGATAGACACGTGTCCGGTGTGTGACCTGGGGGTGTTGTTTGAGCAGCTCGGAGAGGATATCGGTATCGAGCAGGGCGGCAGCCTGAGACATCAGGCTGCGGGCTCACGGAAGAACTGTCGGCGATCCAGAGCAATGGTTTCCACTTCCGCGACCTGGTCGGCTGTCAGGCCTTGATAGACCTGTGCGGCTCGCCGTAGAACCTCGTCCGCACTTACTGCAACTTCAGTGTCCACTGTCACCTGCACCTCAGCCTCGTCAGCGAGGACTAATGGTTCCAGCGGCTGCAGTACACCATCGTGATACCGCGCTTTGATAGTTTGGCGCATAGTTATCACCCTCGCAAGAAAGTCGATAAGGCAATGCCATCCTAAATTCGTGGAAAAGGAAACGGAGAAAGGCACACCTTCATCGCAGAGACAAGCGGGTCTAACTACTTATGAATCCCGCGGCTTGAACACAAGGTGAGTCAGCTGTCCACTGCTACGATGGCCAAGGTCAAAGACGCTCTTCGCTTCGCGCTCGAACTGTAGCGTTGTCGTCCTGGCTTAGGTGAGGCTACACATTGGACGGTTGGTAGGAGTGCTCCGATATGGCCACGGCTACCATTTCGCCAAAGTTTCAAATTGTGACTCCCAAGCAGGTACGAGAAAGGCTGCACCTGAAACCTCGGCAACGGCTACAGGTCATCGAAAAGAGCGGGATCACCAAGCTGGTGCCGGAACTCCCGTTCGTATCGCTCAAGGGAGCGCTGAGGGGAATGTTCAAGACGGACGTGCGGGAGAAGAATGACCGGTGACGAAGGTTCGGTGGAGGCCATATTCGCTGTAGGGAAACAATTGATCTTTAGTTTAGAGGGATGTAGGCTTATCGCTGTAGAAGAGGCTCACTATGACGAAGGTGTATGAGCAAACGATTGATGTCATGGTAGAAGCAGGCAGTTTCACGATACGTGGATAGGGAGGATGTCATGAGGCAGAAACACATATTGACAGCCTTGGCGATCTTCGCAGTAACCGGAGCACTCAACTTTCCCAGTCGCTCTGCCGGGGCCTGGTGGGTGGACGGCATCCAGTCGCTGGCTGACCCCAAACCTTGGATCGACCACCGTTTAATGGATCTAGGCCAGCCGGTGGGGGATCCGTTCATCCACACTGTGGACAGGGAAGGCTCAGGTATCCCCCTCAATGATCAGTATTCGTATGAGTCCCAGTGGCGGCAACCGGAGCACGGGGCTCCACAGGACACACGATCCGGCCACAAGACAGACTCCAGGGTCGGTCCATCTAATAACTACTTTCAGAAAGAATCGTCTGGATCCCCGCCGAAAGAATCGTCTGGATCCCGGAGTTCGCCCTACCCTGGAGCCATGTATGGAGGGGTTCCGACGACGCCGAGTGCTGATCCATTGGTCAGGGAATTGAACCGTGACCCATCAATAAGGTAGAGGTGTGACGGCACGAGGGTAGGGGACTTCGCTCCAACCTGACGTCAATGCCATCATTTTTCTGATTCCTCCGCTCAACGAGGTAGACGTGGGAGTCATAGCTCGGCAGAAGCTGCACGTGATGGCAAACCTCTTCTCCTCACGGAGTTTCGTTTCCTTGTGCAGAGCACATGTAGCGTGATGGGCTAGATCCCGCCCTGCGTCTTTATAATAGTAACCTGGCCCCTTGATTGGCTGGGGTTCTTGCACCACCTCTTCTGGTAGTGCTCTGCTAGCGATCCGGACTGCCATCATAATTATTTGTTTTTGAACCGCCGGTAAGGGCACGTCAAAGCCCAAGAAGAATCGACTTCTCTAAGTGGCTGCGGAAAAAAGTCTCCGGTATTTCGGTTTGAATACCGCCCTTCGCGCCCGTTGCCAATCCTCGTCCTGCTGATGCGGCAGAACAATCAATTCGACATTCGGAATGCAGAGAGGCTACGCGAGCAACTCCAGCGAGCTTGTGAGACCTGCCGCACGAGAGAACCTTTCATTGACGCCCCTATTCGTGGTTGTGTATAACCAAAGCGCTTGTGAATTTCTCAGAGGATCGTATGTACGCACGCGAGTTTCGTGACGGTGCAAAAGATGGATTAGAAGCGCTCGAACCGCTTGATCCCGACAAGATTACCTCGTTCAGCGATTTGCTGGAGGCCATGGGCAAGACTGCGTTCGGGGGCCGACATGTCGGCAAGGCGTTCGATGTGCTCTGGGCGATGATCCAGGACCCTGACTGCCACGTTGTGATGACGTTGTCCGGCGCGATGACGATCGCCAAAATGGGCAAGATCATCACGAAGATGATCGATGAAGGGATGGTGCAATGCATCGTCTCGACCGGGGCGTTGATGGCCCATGGCCTCAGCGAATCGGTCGGCAAGACGCATTATCGGCACGACCCGTCGATGAGCGATGAAGAGCTCTTTCGGAAAGGGTACAACCGCGTCTACGACACACTCGAGATGGAAGCGAATTTGAATTATGTCGAGCACGTCGTCGCGCACACGTTGAAGCGCCTCAACCATGATTGGCCGCTTTCGTCGGAAATCCTCACGAGAGAGCTGGGAAAGACGTTGGCGGAGGAATTAGACGGCGACGGAATTCTGAAAAGTGCTTACCTGAAAAAGGTACCGGTCTATATCCCGGCTTTCACTGATTCAGAAGTGGGACTGGACATGGGAACCTGGGCGATGGCTCGGGAGATCGATCACGTCCGATCTCAGACCGGGGAGGGGAGAGATCTGGAGATTTTACGAGCGATCCATCAATCGTATCCTTCATTCAATCCGTACCTCGATCTCAACAGCTATGCCGACCATGTCCTCTCCGCTAAACGACTCGGCATTTTCACGATCGGAGGGGGTGTCCCACGGAACTGGGCGCAACAGGTCGGCCCATACATTGAAATCGGTAATCTTCGGCTGGGTCTGAACGTGAAGCCGCCTCGATTTCACTATGGGGTGAGAATTTGCCCCGAACCAGACTATTGGGGGGGGCTCAGCGGCTGTACATATCAAGAAGGACTTTCCTGGGGGAAATTTGTGACACCGAAGGACGGTGGGCGATTCGCCGAAGTGTTGAGCGATGCGACGGTCGTCTGGCCCTTGTTAATGATGGGGATTCTGGAGCGAAAGAAAGCTGGTGCTGCGCATCGGTCATGAGGAAAACGGTCCGGCAAGTTCTCGTTCAGCTGTTTGTCTTCGGTGGACTTGCGTGGGGCTCTTACGCCTCGGCAGGAGATGCGCTTGAAGCCGATGCTCGTATGAGGGGTCTGGCCACCGCCCCGGTCACGGTCATCGAATATTCTGATTTTACGTGCGGCTATTGCGTGAAGTTTTTCAAGGATACGTGGCCACGGATTCAGGCTCGTTACGTCGATACAGGAAAAGTCCGGTTTTTCTACAAGGACTATCCGCGAGCTGATCAGGGCCCTGGATTGGATGCTGCCTCAGCGGCGCGATGTGCGGGTGCCCAAGGGAAGTATTGGGCGATGCATGATCGGTTGTTTGCCGCAGGGGGTCGGTTGGAGAAGCAGGTCTATCTCCGGCATGCGGTGGCGCTCGGCTTAGACCAGCCCGCGTTTGAGCGGTGTATGAACGACGGGCGGTACACGAAGGCGATTTTCGAAGATCGCCAAGAAGCCAATCAGTGGGGGTTTCACGGAACCCCCGGCTTCATCCTCGTGCGAACGGCCGCTGAGCCGACGGAAAAAGAGCCGGCCGTTGCGATCCCCGGAGCGTTTCCGTTCGAGATGTTCGCAGAAGAAATCGATCGACTTTTGGCGAGCGACAAAAAATAGCTGAATTGCGCCGGAGCGATGAGCCTTCGCGCGTGATGTTGACATCAGTACTCAGGTGCGATAGTCCTCTCTGTCATTCAAGGTAAGAGGTATCCCTATGGCTTCGATGCAGTCGTTCTGGCCCGTCTCCCATCGCGACGACGACTTCTGGGTCTGTATGTCTTGCCTCACGGAAGTCTTCTACAGAAAAGTGCCGATGCCGGACTGTCCGTCCTGTCATGGCGTCTCGACCTACGAAGGATTTACCTTGGAGGCGATTCGCGATTGGGGCACGGAAGAACTGATTGCCAAGGCCGTCGCCGCACAAGAGGCGGCCGCGGTTGCGCAACCCGCCGCTGAAGCGACTGCGCCGGTCGAAGCGACGGACTAATACCAACCTCATCACAGGCTCCAGTGAGTCTTCCCGTGCAGGAATCCCGTCCGTTTCTCGTTCATGGCCAATGGAAGTCGGGTGAGCTGTCGGCCCCCGTCGTCGATCCCTTCACCGGAAAACTCGTCGCCCAGGTTACCCAAGCGACTGAATCTGATGTCGAGGAGGCCATCGCGTCCACGTCCGGTGCGGCCGCGACGATGGAGCAACTTCCGGCGCATGCCAGATACAATATGCTCCAACAGGTCGCCGCCCTGCTCTATCGGCGCCGAGATGAATTTGCCCAGGCCATCACGGCCGAGGCGGGTAAGCCGATCACTGACGCAAAGCGGGAGGTCAGTCGGGCCATTCAAACCTTTACGGTGGCTGCTGAAGAAGCACGACGGATTCCGGGGGAAGTGGTCCCGCTCGATTGGACGCCCGGCTTCGATACGCATCTGGGCCTGCTTCGCCGCTTCCCGATCGGTCCGATTCTCGGCATCACCCCCTTCAACTTTCCGCTGAATCTCGTGGTACACAAAGTGGCGCCTGCGCTTGCTTCCGGCAATCCGATTCTCATCAAACCGGCCCCTCAAACGCCGTTGACGGCGCTGCTCCTTGGAGAGATCGCTCTCGAGGCGGGAGTTCCTCCGGGTGGGCTCAACGTGGTGCCCTGCGACAACGCCCTTGCCGAACGGATGGTCGTCGATCCGCGATTCAAATTGCTCAGTTTCACCGGAAGTGCGTCGGTGGGATGGATGTTGAAGGCAAAGTGCGGAAAGAAAAAAGTCACGCTCGAACTCGGGGGCAACGCCGGCGTGGTGATCGAACCTGATGCGGATCTTGAGTTGGCGGCTCAGCGTTGCGCGGCGGGCGGATTTGGGTATGCCGGCCAGACCTGCATTTCGGTGCAGCGGGTCTTCGTGCACCATTCGGTCGCCGATGTGTTTACGACCAAGTTGCTCATGCATGTCGCTCGGTTGAAAGTGGGAGATCCTGCTGACGAGACGACGAGCATCGGTCCCCTCATCGATCAGGCAGCCGCTCAGCGGGTGGAGAGTTGGATCGGCGAGGCCGTCGCGGACGGAGCGCATGTGCTGTTGGGCGGGAAGCGGAGGGGATCGCTTGTCGAGGCTACGGTCCTGTCGAATGTGAAGCCCGACATGAAAGTCTCCTGCAAGGAGGTGTTTGGACCGGTTGTCACCGTCACGCCGTATCGGCAGCTCAGCGAGGCCGTGGCGCTGCTCAATCAATCGGATTATGGATTACAGGCCGGCATCTTCACGCAGGACATCAACAAGATCTTCTACGCCTTTCGTCACCTGGAAGTCGGAGCGGTGTTGGCAAATGAAATTCCCACGTTCCGGGCCGACCATATGCCGTACGGCGGCGTGAAAGATTCCGGGTTGGGACGCGAGGGCGTTCGTGCCGCGATTGAAGATATGACGGAACCCCGCATGCTCATCATGAACCTGAAGGAACCGCCCCACTTACCCGAAAAAAGTGTCTAGAAGATATTGCGAAGCCGGTCCAATCTTGTTACAACAGGCGCCCGATGCTGTCGTTGAACCGGTCCGATTTGTTTGTCCGGCTGGCCGCTTTGGAACACGTCACCAAACAACCTCCGAACAACCAGACAGGCCGACTACCAGACGAAAGGGGAGAGAATGGTACCTACGCATATGTTTTTAACGAGAGGAGTGGGGGTCCACAAGGAAAAGCTGGCCTCCTTCGAAGAGGCGTTGCGCAGCGCCGGTGTGGCCTATTGCAACCTCGTCAGCGTCTCGTCCATCCTTCCTCCCCATTGTAAGATCATCCCCCGCAAGCGCGGCGAGAAGCTGCTGAAACCGGGTGAAATCACGTTTTGCGTCATGGCGCGTTCGGAAACGAATGAACGGAATCGGCTCATCTCGGCGTCAGTCGGCCTTGCGAAGCCTACAGACCTCGGTACATACGGCTATCTATCGGAACACCATGCCCATGGTGAAACGGATGAGGAGACCGGAGAGTATACGGAAGATCTCGCCGCGCAGATGCTCGCGACGACCTTAGGTGTCGAATTCGATCCGAACGTGGCCTGGAAAGAACGAGAGCAGGTCTTTAAGATGGGTGGAAAAATCGTGAGGACCCTGAACATCACCCAATCGGCAGTCGGAAAGAAGGGGAAGTGGACGACGGTCATCGCACTGGCGGTCTTCATCCCGCCGGAGAATGTACCTGCCCGCTCTCGCAAGTAGAGGCTTGTCGGTCTTGGCTGTACTCATACCGCCTCAGCCGCCGGTCTCATCAAGGGAAGAACGCCCATGACACTTCCCGCCGGTTGGGAGGGGCCCGACCACAATTTCCTCGGAATCGACGAACCCTGGTGCCATCCGGACCACGCGGGCGTCTACGTTCTGCCGGCTCCCTACGAACACACCTCCAGTTATATTCGCGGGTCAGACCATGGCCCATCCGCTATCCTGGAAGCATCGTGCCAGGTTGAATTCTACGACGAGCAGCTCGGGTGCGAGCCGTTTCGAGAATGGGGCGGGATTGCGACGGCTTCGTCCTTGGATCTTAAAGGGGATGTCGACCGCGCCGCAGTCGACGCCATCGAAGCGTTTGTCTCCCCGCACGTAGGAACCGGACGGTTTCTCATCACGCTGACGGGCGAACACACCGGGGCATTGGGAGCGATTCGGGCCCATGCGAAACGATACCCGCAGATGACCGTGGTGCAGATCGATGCCCACGGAGATCTGCGGGATGCCTATCAAGGCAATCCGTTCAGCCATGCCAGCGTCATGGCGCGAGTGGTGGAGGACGGCTTACCCTTGGTGCAAGTGGGTATTCGGTCGATCAGCCAGGAAGAGGTCGCTCGTATCGACGCCACGGCTCGCATCAAGACGTTTTTTGCGGCGACCCTTCTCGATCCATCCGGCCCGTACGAAGGCCAAGCGTCGAACTGGATCCCTGACGTGGTTGCGGCCTGCCGAACGCCGGTGTACCTCACATTCGATTGCGACGGGCTGGATGCGTCAATCGTGCCGGCCTTGGGCACGCCCGAGCCGGGTGGGCTCGGGTGGTACGATACCCTCAATCTCATTACGGCGCTGGCCAAGGGGCCTGGCATCGTCGGCATGGATGTCAGCGAGATTGCCCCCATCGAAGGATTCGTGGCGCCGCAATTTTCCATCGCGCGGTTGATCTATCGTATACTCGGTCGCATCAGGGCCGGCCGTCGTGTGCATTAAGCCGGATGCTGAAACAGGCCGCCCGCATCGTTCTCGCCTCGCTCAGACGCTCGACGTACACTAGAACGTACGACTCGCGCCTTCGCTCGCTGCGGCCGACCTCGGGAAGGGCGCGTCTCGGCGCGCGGGGGGTTGGGCGGGTGAGAAGAGGAACCTGTTTGAGTATCCGTCGATGAAACCATTTTCCCGTGGCGCAAACCATTCGCATCAATAAGTTCTTCACAGAGCACGGGATCTGTTCCCGGCGCGAGGCCGACCGTTTAATCGAATCGGGTGTCGTCACCATCAACGGCCGGGTGGCCAAACTCGGCGACCAGGTAGAGCCGTCAGACGTCATTGCCCGCGAGGGCCATGTGATTCCCTGGAGCAGAGCGAATCTTTATATCAAGTACCATAAGCCGGTCGGCGTCACGACAACCAGCGAGTCGCATGTCCCTCGCAATATTATTGCGGAGATCGGGCACCAGGAGCGGATTTTTCCGATCGGGCGGCTGGACAAAGATTCGTCCGGTCTCATCTTGCTGACGAACGACGGCAACATCGTGAATGAGATTCTCCGTGCCGAATTCGGACACGAACGAGAGTATCTCGTGCAGGTTGATCGTCCGTTCGACCAATCTTTCTTGGATCATCTGTCGCGGGGCGTGGTTATTCTGGGAAGCAAGACCAGGCCCTGCCGGACGATGCGCGTCGGGCGTGATCAGTTTCGCATCATCCTGACGGAGGGGCGCAACCGGCAGATCAGGCGCATGTGTCGGGCACTTGGCTATCAGGTGATCGCGCTTCACCGAACGAGGATCATGCACATCACCGTCGACAGGCTGGGTGTCGGCAGGTGGAAAGAACTCACGACTCACGAGCGAGAGCAACTGCTGAAAGCCGTAGGGCGTCCTTAGAATTGATCGCCTTCTTGCGGTCCAAGCCCAGTCACGCTGAGCTGAGCAGCTCGCGTCGGGCGGTTCGGACGAGAGCGAGCACGGCTGGGTGCTTCAGCCGCCGTTCCACGGTGATGGCGTAGAAGTGCTGCTTGAGCGCGTCCAGTTGTCCGACCACCTGCACCCGATATTGGCGACAGATTTCCTTCTCGATCACCGATGCACCGGGAAAGATCCCATGGCCGTCCTGTCCGAACGCTTTCAAGGTGGCACTGTCGTCGAACTCGCCGACGACGTTGGGCTGCACCCCATGGTTGACCAGCCATTGGTCCAAGAGCCGCCGAAGCATGGCATTGGAGGTGGGGAGGAGTAATGGTGCGCCGCGGAGCGATTGGGGAAAGCCGCGACGATACTGTGTGGCCAGCTTCGCCGTGGCAAACAGCGTCACTCCCGATTCGCCCAGCGGGTGGTTGTACGTATGCTCATTGATGCTCGCGGGGGCCGGTCTGTCGGCGATCACCAGATCCGACCGATGTGCCGCCAGATCGGTCAGGAGTTGGCGCAATTTATCTTCCTGGCAGATCAGGCGCGTCGGCCGATAGAGCTTCAGGGCCGACTTGAGGAGTTGGGTTGCCAATGGTTTCGGCACCGCGTCCGCGATGCCGACGACCAGCTGCGTCGGATGTCCATTGCCTTGCCCCTTCACGGTGTTCATCAGCTCTTGACCCGTCGCGAAGATGTCTTCTGCGTACTTGAACACCAGCCGGCCCATCTCCGTCAGCGCCAGGCGGCGGCCCGTTCGTATGAATAACTTCTCCCCCAACGTATTTTCTAAGAGATGGATCTGCCCGCTGATCGTGGGCTGGGCCAGGCGGAGCTCCTCGCACGCTTTCGTCATGGTCCCGTGCTTGGCGACGGACCAGAAATACAGCAGGTGGTGATAGTTCAGCCAATCCATACGGACCTAGTCGCAGACTTAATGAGAGAGACCACTATACATCGAATTAAACGATATAACCAATCTGTTTTATCTATTTTGAAAAAAGATCCAGAGGTTGCTACTGTGTGCGCCGTCCGCCGCATGATGTGAAAGGAGCATCCCTCATGATTGCTCTGGTATTGGCCATCGTGACTTTTCTGCCGATGACCGCACTGGCGGAACCGGTGATCGACTCGAGTGCACTGAAAGCACAGTCGACTCGCACCGCTCCACTGACCATCGATGAAGTGCTGGCTCGCATCGAGTTGTCGCATCCGCTGCTTCGGGCGATGGGAGCCGAGCGAGCGAAGGCCCGGGCGAAGATCCTGAAGGCGCTCGCGGCCTGGGAACCGACGTTCGTGAACCATACAATGACCGAACGTTATCAAACTTGGAATCTCACGACGGCTCCCAAGATACAGGATGGACTTACGGCGGGATTTGTCGACACCACTCTCGAGGTCGGGCATCCTTGGGGCTTCCGGGTCGCTAGCGGGCTCCGCACCGGCTTCGGGGATGGCACCAATCAAGGCTTCGTTGCTTTTCCCCCTGAGATGCTGGGCTTCCATCATACGCAGCAATTCTACTTAGGCGGGTCGTTCCATCTGCTGCGAGGCCTCATGGTCAATGACGAGAACGCCCAGTTTCAACAGGCCGAACTCGCGGGGCCGCAAGCGGAGATCAAGGTGGCGCAGAAGCGACAAGATCTCTATCTCGCCGGGGCCGTGCAGTACTGGGATTGGCAGGTCGCCGTCAAACAAGCCGAGATGGTGAAGCGCGCCTTGGCCGTGGCCGAAGAGCGCTTGGTCCAGGTTGAAGGGTTGGCCAAGGGCGGGAGAGTCGCTCCGCTCGATGTGATCGAGGTGAACCAAGAGGTTCAGAAGCGGCGGGAGGCTGCGATCGCCGCGCAACGGAAGGTGGAGTATGAGCAGTACAAACTGTCGCTCTTTCTCTGGGAGAACGGCGAGCCGGTGACGCCGCGACCGGAATGGGCGCCGGAATTCCAGGGCGAAACGCCGCTCCCGACCAACGAAGAGGTCGCGGCCAATAAAGTGGCGGCGAAAGAAGATCGGCCGGAAGTGCGGGACCTCTACATCGAAGCCAAGCTGAACAATATCGACATCAAGCTCGCCAAGAACAAACTGCTCCCGACGTTGGATCTTGAAGGGGGGCCGACCCCTGGCGCCGCGGACTGGATTGTGGGAATCGGGTATCGGGTCGGCCTGCACGCTGAGATGCCGTTGTTCCAGCGGGAAGCGCGTGGGAAGGTCATGGCCGCGGAAGTGAGCCAGCAACAATTGGCGTTGAAGCAGCACTATACAGAGCAACAAGTCAGCTTCGACGTGGACAACTGGCTCTCGGCCCAAGTGCGGGCCAGAGACCGGGTGACGGCGGGGACGGAAGCGCTGCGGTTGGCCAAGACGTTGGAAGAAGGTGAGCGCAGGAGGTTTAACATGGGGGCCAGCACCGTGTTATTCGTGAACCTCCGTGAGCGCGCCGTGGTGGAGTCGGCGTACCAGCTGTATCGGGCGCAGGCCGACTATGCCGTGGCGCGTGGAGGCATGTTGTGGGCCAAGGGCGCCTTGTCGAAGCCCTGGCCGACGGAGTCCTTGGCGAAGTATGGAGATCCGCTGACGGCGGCGGGCTTGAACGGCTACAAACAACCGGGCCGCGATTAATCCGGTACAAGGAGCATCCTTCGATGGCCGCTCTATTACTGGTCATTCTGATCTTGCTTCCCGTGACGACACTGGCGGAACCGGTGCACGATTCAAGCGCGTTGAAAGCGCAGTCCGCCCGCACCGAGCCCCTGACCATCAGCGAAGTGCTCGCTCGTATTGAGCTGACGCATCCGCTGCTTCGGGCGACCGGGGTTGACCGGATTAAGGCCCGGGCAAAGATCCTGAAGGCGCTCGGGGCCTGGGAACCGACGTTCAAAAACACGACAGAGGCCGCTCGTTATCAGAGTTGGAATTTCCTGAGCACCCTTAATGAGAATACGGGGGGATTTAACGACACCAAGCTCGAGGTCGGACATCCCTGGGGCTTCCGGGTCGTTGGCGGGATCCGCAACGGCTTTGGGGATAACTACACGCTAAACGTCCATGCCGTCATCCCTGATGCACTGATGTTCTATCCTCAGCAGCAAATGATCTTCGGCGGGTCGTTCCATCTGCTGCGCGGCCTCATGATGAACGACGAATATGCCGAGTTTCAAAAGGCCGAACTCGCGGGGCCGCAGGCGGAGATCGCGGTGGCGCAGAAACGGCAAGACCTCTATCTCGCCGGGGCCGTGCAGTACTGGGATTGGCAGGTCGCCGTCAAGCAGGCCGAGATGCAAAAACGGACCCTCGCCGTCGCGGAAGAACGCCTCATTCAGGTGCAAGGACTGGCCAAGGGCGGGAGAGTCGCTCCGCTCGATGTGATCGAGGTGAACCAAGAGGTTCAGAATCGGCGGGAGGCTGCGATCGCCGCACAACGGAAGGTGGAGTATGAGCAGTACAAACTGTCCCTCTTTCTCTGGGAGAACGGCGAGCCGGTGACGCCGCGACCGGAATGGGCGCCGGAATTCCAGGGCGAAACGCCGCTCCCGACCAAAGAGGAGATCGCGGCCAATAAAGTGGCGGCGAAAGAAGATCGGCCGGAAGTGCAGGACCTCTACATCGAAGCCAAGCTGAACAATATCGACATCAAGCTCGCCAAGAACTACCTGCTCCCAAAGTTTGATGTTACCGGGGGACGAATGGAGAGCGCCGCGGACTGGATTGTGGGAATCGGGTATAGGATCGATTCGACGCTTGCCGTGCCGCTGTTCCAGCGGGAAGGGCGTGGGAAGGTCATGTACGCAGAAGCGGACCAGCAACAATTGGCCTTCAAACAGCTGTACACCGAGCAACAAGTCAGCATCGACGTGGACAACTGGCTCTCGGCCCAAGTGCGGTCCAGAGACCGGGTGAAGGCGGCGACGGAAGCGCTGCGGTTGGCTAAGACGCTGGAGGAGGGCGAACGGACCCGATTCAATATGGGCGCGACCACGGTCCTCTTTGTGAACGTCCGTGAGCGCAACGTGGTGGAGTCGGCGTACCAGCTGTATCGGGCGCAAGCCGACTACGCCGTGGCGCGTGGAGGCATGTTGTATGCCAAGGGCGCCTTGGCTAAGCCGTGGCCTCAAAGCGAGTTGGCCAAGTACGGGAACCCTCTGACGGCGGCGGGCATGCACGGCTCCAAGCCAGGGGTGGGACGCGATTAAGTCAGCAACAAAGGAGCATCCTTCCTTGATCCCTCTCTTGCTGTTCTGGCTGATGATTGTCCCGGCGACCGCAGTGGCGGAATCGGTGATCGACTCGAGTGCCGTGCAGGCTCAGTCGACTCGCACCGCTCCCCTGACCATTGAAGAGGTGTTGGCCAGGATTGAGTTGACCCATCCGCTGCTCCAGGCAACCGGACTCGAGCGGGCGCAGGCCCGGGCGAAAATCCTGAAAGCGTTGGGTGCGTGGGAGCCGAAGCTTCGGAACGAGCTCGAGTTCGACCGGTATCAAACGTATAATCTGACGAACGTTTTTGGCGCGCCGAATGTATTGAGTGCTGGCTATAACGATACCTTTCTCAGGGTCGGGCACCCCTGGGGGTGGGAGATCTACGCCGGTCTCCGTAACGGCTTTGGCGATCGAGCTACTCTCGGTGGTTTCAATGGCGTAGCATTCGGAACCATACAGAGTCCCGGGGTGGCGATCCCTCAAGACATGCAAGGTTTCTATCCGCAGCAAATGCTCATGCTGGGCGGAGCGTTTAATCTCCTGCGGGGATTCATGATCAACGAAGCGTATGCGGGGTTTCAACAGGCGGAGCTCGCCGCGCCGCAAGCCGAGGTGAAGGTGGCCCAGAAACGGCAAGATCTCTA
Organism: Nitrospira sp.; assembly: GCA_030444405.1. GTDB lineage: Bacteria > Nitrospirota > Nitrospiria > Nitrospirales > Nitrospiraceae > Nitrospira_D. Next base: position 28,480 of record JARFPM010000015.1, on the reverse strand, counting down.
TCTCGCCGGGGCCGTGCAATACTGGGATTGGCAGGTCGCTGTCAAGCAAGCCGACATGGTGAAGCGTTCGCTGGACGTCGCGGAAGAGCGCTATCACATGGTTGAGGGGAGAGCCAAGGCCGGCGCGGTCGCTCCGATCGACGTGGTCGAGGCCCGAGAAGAAGTTCAGCGGCGTCGAGAGGCTGCCATTGCCGCGCAACGGAAGGTCGAGTATGAGCAATATAAGCTGGCGCTCTTTCTCTGGGAAGACGGCCGACCTGTGACACCTCGCCCTGAATGGGCCCCGGAATTTCAAGGGGAAACGCCGTTGCCGAGCGAAGAGGATGTGGCGGTCTTCAAGGTGGATGCCACGGAGGATCGCCCAGAAGTGCGCGATCTCTACATTGAAGCCAGATTGAACAACATCGAACTGAAACTGGCGAAGAATAGTCTGCTTCCAAAGTTCACGGTTGAGGGGGGGCCGGTGACGGGCGCTATCTATTGGATTGGAGGGTTCGCCTACCGAGTGGGTGCTGTCTTCAGTGTGCCGTTGTTCAATCGGGAAGCCCGTGGCAAAGTCGCTCACGCAGAAGCTCAACAGGAACGGCTGGCATGGAAACAAGCCTTCACTGAGCGACAGGTCACGGTCGATGTCGATAACTGGCTGTCGGCTCAAGTGCGGGCCCGAGATCGAGTGAGGGCCGCCACAGAGGCGCTCCGTTCTGCCAAGACCTTGGAAGAGGGGGAACGGGCTCGCTTCAACATGGGGGCGACCAGCGTGCTCTTCGTCAATGTACGCGAGCGCAATGTCGTCAATGCAGCCTATGAGCTGTACCGAGCCCAGGCCGACTACGCCGTGTCGCGTGGAGGAATGTTGTGGGCCAAGGGGGCATTGTCAAAGCCCATTCCTGATAACATATTGGCCAAGTATGGAGATTCACTGCACGCAGCCGGTTCGTCCGGACGCAAACTGCCGGGCCGCGATTGACGTCGTGACTGAACATCAAGTGCTCGGTGCTAGTACATAGTTCATTTGGTGGGCTTGGATGTAGGTTCTCAAACGTGATTAAGTGCAGGAATAAGTGAGTTGAGCAAGGGGCGAATGATTCACATTCTGAATTATTACTGGGGGTGCTCATGAAAGAACCTCAGGGCGAAAGTTATCGGGGCCTGTTCGAAGCACTGATGAAGCAGCTTAACGTGGCTGTGCGGGCTGAGAAAAAAATCATGAGTCTTCTTTTTTCTTATGCCCTGGCCGTTGGGTTCTTTTCTCTGATCATCCCGTTGACCGTACAGGAGTTGGTCAGCACCTTTTCCTATGCGGTTCAGCCGGTCATGATCTGGACGTTGACAGCTGTCATGTTTGTTGTTCTCTTGTTTGTCGGCCTCTTCAAGACATTCCATTTTTACAGCGTGGATGTCGTGCAACGCCGGATCTTTGCCAGAGTCGCGGTTGCGATGGTTGAACAGATTCCTCGGAATCGATTTAAAGGCGGGCAGCACCAACTTGCGAACTACTTTATCGAAGCGGTCTTTATGCAACGGGCTTTGTCCACGTTGCTCATCGACCTTATCAATGTAGTGGTGGGTGGAACGGTCGGTATGATCATGCTGGTGGTCTACCATCCCTATTTCCTCCTGTACAACCTTACGCTCCTGGCAGGGTTCGGCCTCACGTTTTTCGTGCTTTCTCGTGGTGCGTTGAAGACGACCCTCGCCATGTCTCACGCGAAGTATGACATGTTCAATTTTATTCAAGAGGTGTCAAGGAATGCGCTGCAGTTGAAGGCCACTGACAGCCGCCCGTTTCTCCTCCAGAAGACGAACGATCTCGTCAGTCGGTACGTTGAAACTCGGAAGGCGCGATTTGCCGTTCTTGTGCGGCAATATATTGGTTCAGTGGGTGGACAAGCAATCGCACAAGCTGGAGCTCTCGGCATTGCAGCCTGGCTCATGGCATCAGGGCAGTTGACCCTTGGGCAATTGGTTGCTGTTCAGGCGGTGGTCAGCGCACTCATCATCAATTTCGACTCTCTCATTAAGAACATGGGATATGTGTACTATTTCTTCACGTCCCTGACACACCTCGATGAGGTCTTTAGCCAGGAGCAGGAGTACGTCGCCACCGAATCAGTCGTGGCACTCCCGAAGCATTTGACCCAAGGGGTTCGTGTCACATGCAAAGGCGTCAGTTTGATTCACGGCGGCGTGTCCGTGTTCGATGGCTTCAACCTGGATGTAGCACCAGGTGAGAAACTTGGTATCTACGCTCGAACAACGGGGGCCAAAACGGCTTTGGCCAGAGTGTTGGGTGGCCTCGAAATGCCGACCAATGGTGTTGTCCAGTACAATGGTGTTGATCTTCGATATATTGAACCCAATGCCATCAACCAATGCCGCAGTGTCATGATCGACTCTCAGCTATCCTTGATCAAGGGAACGATCGAAGAAAATATCGTCGTGGGGCGTTCCTATGTCACCTATGATGATCTCAACTGGGCTCTCCGTTTCACGGAACTTGAAGAAGATGTCGAAGGCTTGGCCCGTGGCGTAAAATCCGATATCTCCGCGTTGGGAGAATCTGTTTCGCCGACTCACATTGTGCAGATCCTCCTGGCTCGAGCCATTCTCGGACATCCACAAGTCCTCATATTCGACGGCTTGATTCACTCGCTCGAGCCGTCGTTGCGAGAGCGTATACTGCGTCGACTGTGCTCTAAAGATGAAGCATGGTCCGTGATCTTCGTGTCGACGGATCCCAATCTTACGGATCATGCCGATCGTCGCATCATGTTGCATCATGCTCATGCGTAAACCGTTGGAATGGCAATTAACACCGGTAAATGAATGGAGGCTCCATGGCTAGCCTAGGTCGCGGTGTCGAAGGCAGCGGGGAACGGGCACTGGTCAAGCGAGGGGTAGGCTTGGAAGCGATCACGATCGAACAGGGGGCCACATTGGCCAAGCTGCCATGCTGGGAGGCGGTTCAGATTCCGAGTGGCATGTTCACGGCGTCGCGTGCGATTCTGACGATTCTTCTGCTGTTTTTGATCGTCCTTGAGTTCGTCCCCTGGACGCAGACCATCTCAGTAAATGGGAAAGTTTCTGCTTATACTCCCTACGACCGGCCGCAGAACATCGAGTCCCGGATTACGGGTCGTATCAAGGTGTGGCATATTTATGAAGGCGTCAAGGTTAAAAAAGGCGAGCTCGTCGGCGAACTCGAGGATTACGATCCGACCTTCATGGCGCCGGAGATCCTCCCTCTCTTCGAACAGCGTAAGGTAGCCCAGGAACAAACGCGCCAAGCGGCATTGGCGAGGGCGGATCAGCTCAACAAGCGGATCGGGGAAATGAAGAAGCTGGTCCAGGCTGCCGTCCCCTCGGCTGAAGCCAGAGTGGTGGAAGCTGATAATAAAGTGCGGGAGGCGCAACAGAAGGTCGAACAGCTAAAGATCGATGTGGTCACAGCGCAACTCAATGTCGACCGACATCGACAACTCGTCAGGGACGGGTTGGTTTCACAACGGGAACTCGAGTTAACGATTCAGACGGAAATCAGCACAAAGGCAGGATTGCAAGCAGCACAGGCTGGTCTGTTGGCGGCCGAGCAGGGTCGGTCCGCCTTGAGCTTCGGACGTGATCAAATCACCGCGGATGTGCAACAACGGCTTATGGAGGCAATGGCACAGCGCGATGCGGCGGTGGCGGAAGCAGCCAGGGCGACGGAGGCGTTGGCGGATATTCAGTACCGGCAACAGGGCGTCCAACAACGAATCGAGGCCGCTAAACTCATATCGCCGATGGATGGAACCGTCGTCAAGATGGCGAAGGTCGGTGTCAATGAGACGGTCAAGCAAGGAGATACTCTGGTCACTATTTCTCCTCATGCTTCCGATCCGGCCATCGAAATGAGGGCTGAGGGTCTGGATTCTCCACTTTTGAAACCTGGGCGAAAGGTTCGGATCCTCTTCTTCGGAGTCCCGGCCATCCCGTTGCCTGCCTGGCCTTCGTTGATGGCGGGTACTCGTGGCGGTGTCATCAAAGTGGTTGACCAGATCGACGATGGAAAAGGCAACTATCGGTTCTGGGTCGTTCCTGATCCGGATGATCCTCAACCATGGCCTGAGCAGGCTCAGGTCAGGCAGGGCACAAAGGTACTGGGTTGGGTGATCATGAATCGTGTCCCTCTTTGGTACGAACTGTGGCGGCGCTTTAACTTCTTCCCGCCGGACTATATTGAGCGGGAACCCAGTTTGTTTGAGATGTTCGCGCCCAAGGTAGCGGCACCAGGCGCTAAGTAGTCGATGGTGCCGTACAATCGATAGGGCACATCGTTCTCCTTCTTGAAGATGGCTCAGGGAATGCCCTGGGCCATCTTCGCAGCTAGCCGATAGCTTCCCGATTTATCCCCGTCAATTGTTCGGTTCAGCTGCATTCTCCAACGCAGAGCTTATTGCTGTCTCACGTGCTGCGCGGGCTTTTGCAAACCCGCGAATTGGTAGTGACGCCTTATCTTGCTGGACTGGGCAAAGCAAGGGTCACAGAGTGAGTAAACAATGGCATCCTGCGACTCCAATTTCCTTGACCCCATTGGACAGACTCGTTAAGGTGCCGCTATTTATACGTATGAAGAGCGGGGCTGGTAGAGATTGAAGGAGAGGTAGATGATGGCCAGAATACAGCGGGCAGCGAGCCGGTCTCGGCAAAAGGCGAGCCGAGAGATCAAGAGCCGTACGCTGCTTGTCGGGATCTTGGGGGGCAGTAAATCAGATTTCCCCGTTTTAGAGAAATCAGGAGCAATCTTGGATGAGCTCGGCATTCCTTATGAACTTCTCGTCGTTTCCGCTCATCGAACGCCCGACCGCCTCTTCGCGTACGCCACCAGTGCTCCTGCCCGCGGGATCAAAGTCATCATTGCCGGGGCTGGAGGAGCGGCTCATCTGCCCGGCATGTTGGCTGCCAAGACCCACCTGCCGGTGATCGGTGTGCCGATACCGACCGAAAACCTTCGTGGCCTCGATTCCTTATTATCAATCGTCCAAATGCCCAAAGGCATTCCCGTTGCCACCGTAGCGATCGGCGGATCCGAGAATGCGGGTCTGCTCGCAGGACAAATTCTCGCAGGAAGCTATCCTGAAATCGCTGAACGCATTAAGAGCTATCGGGCGGCTCAAACGGAGCGCGTTCTCAATTCTCCAGAGGCCAAGGGTACGCGCCTGGGCAGCCGCACCGATGAGGCGAGCCGGCGGCTGTGAGCGAGCGAATCCTTGAGCCTGGCTCCACTCTGGGAGTATTGGGTGGGGGACAATTGGGGGCGATGTTCGCCACAGCTGCCCACCGCATGGGCTATCGCGTGGCTGTCTGGGATCCAGATGCCGACGCCCCCGCCCATCGGATTGCCACCCACTCATTTGCAACCCCATTCTCAGATCTAGGCGTCCGCGACCAGTTCGCATGTACTGTCGATGCCGTGACTCTGGAATGGGAAAATGTGCCCGCTGAGCTTTGTGAATGGCTGGAAGCGCGTTGCCCGATGCGACCTTCCGGAGCTGTGCTCGGGATCCTCCAAGACCGGATTGAACAGAAACAATACTTGTCGTCACGACACCTCTCTGTTCCCGCGTTCGCTATCGTCCAATCGGCACCTCAACTGATTTCAGCGGTCGACCTTCTCGGCCTTCCCGCTGTCTGTAAGACCGCGAAGAGTGGGTACGACGGGAAAGGTCAGTGGCTACTCCGAGAGCCATCCGATGTCCGGGAGATAGAGCAAATCCTGGAAACAGCCAAGTCCGGTCATCGATGGATTCTTGAACAGTTCATTGAATATGTCCGAGAACTCTCGGTTCTCGTCGTGCGAAGCGAGGGAGGAGCATGCTGTGTGTATCCAGTGGTCGAGAATCGGCACGAGCTGGGCATCTTACGAGAAACACGCGTGCCCGCTTCTATTCCTCGTGACGTCGCTGAGAAGGCAACGGAACTCTCGAGACAAGCCGTCACGGCGTTACAGGGTGTGGGGGTTTTCTGCGTCGAACTCTTTCAGGACAGAGATGGTTCCCTCCTTATTAACGAGATTGCACCCCGTCCTCACAACTCGGGTCACTATACACTGGACGTCTGTACGGTATCTCAATTCGAGCAGCAGGTACGAGTGACCTGTGGGCTCCCCTTGGGAGAAACAAGGCTCTTGAGCCCTGCGATCATGGTGAATCTCATTGGTGAGGAAGTAAGATCTGTGACCTCCCGCGAAGGGGCCTATGCACTCCATTCAACCGCAGGCGCTGTGCTTCATCTGTACGGTAAGCGGATGATTCGTCCTGGTAGAAAGATGGGACATGTGACATTTACTGCTCCCGAAGCTCTGACAGCAGAAGAATTGGCTCACCGGTTCATGAAGCGCGTCCGAAGGCCCGCCTAAGGTCGCTCAATACTTTCCGTATACCGAGCGAAACAGACTCTTCGGCAGCAAGCACTCTGCCGCCGTTCGCTTTTGTCAACATTTGGTTCGGAAGAGATCAGAAGGAAGACAAAAGCCCCGGTAAATGACGCGACCGATCATTGATTCGAGAGGCATACAATTTGCTGTCTCTCCAATGGTATTGCAGAGGAGGCACCAAAGGCATGGGACAAAATTCTGCCCAAAGCGATTCCCGCCCAGCATCAGACAGACTCTACCGGTTGCTGACTGCTCCAGGCTCCCGCTACCTTGTTCTTCAGGGCCTTGTCACAATCATCTTGTCGTACGAATTGCTCTTCGGTGGAGAGTCGGTCATTAGTCGAGTGATGAGCAACAGTCTGGTGATGGGGCTATGGCTGGCGATCTTCGTTATCGCGATGCTGCCTCAGGCTGTCCTAGGAGCCACGTGGTTTAGTGCCGGACTCGTTACCATCGATACGCTTCTAGTGACCGCCGTTATCTACCTTTCCGGAAACGCCCGTTCCGATCTGTATATTGCCTATTTTGTGCTGATGTTGGTGGCGGCGTCGGTCAGACGATTGGGCCATCTGCTCGCGCTCTCTCTGCTCCTGAGTGCCGGGTACGCGGTGGTCCTGTATGAAGGGATTTTACACACCGGGGTCTTGGCTACAGGACAGCTCCTGGGGATCCCGGTTCTTCTCGTCATGGCGGTGTTCTATGGGGTCGCACTAGAAAGCACGGCCGTTGCCCAGGAAGAAAAGGCCTCGCTATTGAAAGATGTAGAGGAGCTGAAGAAGACCGAAGAGGAATTGGAGACGGCCAAAACGCAACTTGAAGCGAGAATCAAAGGGCTGAAAGATAATCTCACGAAAGCGAATGCCGACCTCCGTGAGGGCCAGGTTGTCCGGCAGGGGCTTGAGAGACAACTTCATGAGGCACAGAAGATCGAAGCCATCGGCCGAGTCGCGGCGAGAATTGCAGGGGAATTCGGGGCGTTGTTTGCCGTTGTCGGGAAACAAACGGGAATCATGTTATCGCGGCTGCCGCAGAATGATCCCCTCAGGTCATCGGCCGATGAGCTCTTTACAGTCGGGGAAAAGGCAGCCACCCTTACGGCACAGCTCATTGCCCTGAATCTTGATGGCCGACCCGATCGAAACACACTGTCCGTTCACGCTGTCTTAGCGGATATACACAGTATGATCGCGAGTTTTTTACCGAATCACATTGAACTGACCATCCAGCTGGACAAACAAGTGGCCTATGCCGAGGTGGATCGGGAAGGGTTGGAAGCAGTCCTTTATCAGTTGGTTGTCAATGCACGTGATGCAATGCCGAATGGAGGTCGGCTTACCATCGAAGTCAAAACCATTATGGATTTCTCCACATCTGTCCGACCATTGTCGATCGAGTCGGCATCCCCTCGGATCGTAATTCAAATCAGTGACACCGGGACCGGGATGAACCTGGATACCCAGGCCCATATGTTCGAGCCGTTGTTTTCGACAAAGGAAACCAACATCGGCCTTGGCCTCACCGCAGTCTTCGGAATCGTCAAACGGAACGGAGGAACGCTGGAAGTTGACAGTCGGCCAGGACAAGGAACCGTCGTCCGGGTAATCCTCCCTGCGGTCCCGGCTGCAGAGAAACGGGAGGAAACCGTGCCGAAAGCCATGCTGGCCAAAGGAGATGAAACGATTCTGCTTGTCGAGGAAAACGAGATCGAACGGAAGCTGGCGCTGTCGACCTTACAGCGGCATCGCTATCGAGTCCTGGAGGCCGCCTCCTCCGTCGAGGCGCTTATGCTCACACAGCAATATCATGGAATTGTTCATCTCACTGTGAGTCCTCTGGTCACGTCCGAAATCGGGGGACGGGAACTTGCCCGCCGACTCTTGATGCAGCATCCCACGATGAAGACACTATTTGTCTCGAGTTACGATGACGAAACGATTCAACACCACCGAATTAATCAGCGGTTTGTCTTGCAGCAACCCTACCGCCAGTCCGGATTGATACAGAAGGTCAGAGAGATGTTGGATGCCGCGTGAGCACCTTCCCGATTCTGGGAGGTACGTCCTCATGAAGACCACGTCGACCGGCCCGGCGAAAAAAAACGCACGTCTTTCCGTTTGAAGAGTCCGATCAGTGTCATACCAGCAATAAAGCCACCGATATGAGCGAAAAAGGCGACGCCTCCCCCGATGGCTCCTACGCTCATGCCTCCACTGATCAACTGCGTGATAAACCACATGCCGAGGACGACGCCCGCTGCCACTCGTGTCATCCCGATCGCCGGAAGCAAGACCAGCACGTGAGCGCGTGGAAATAACAGCAGATAAGCGCCGAGCACAGCCGAAATGGCCCCGCTTGCCCCAACCATCGGAATTTGGGAGGAAGGGTCGGTTGAGGCATGGCTCAGAGCGGCGAGGATACCGGATAAAATATAGAAGACGACGAATTTCGCGTGACCCATCGCATCTTCTATGTTATTGCCGAAAATCCAGAGGTAAAGCATGTTGCCGAGTAGATGCATCCAGCCACCGTGAAGAAACATGCTGGTCACCAGGGTGAAGGCCGCCGGAAACACAACGGCTTCCTCAGGAAGCGAAGCTTGACCGAAGATAATGGCAGGGATGGCACCGTATTGAAATGCGAAAAGCTCGGCGGCCTCCTGAGAAAGATTCGCTTGATAGAGAAATACAGCGATGCAGATGCCGATGAAGATCATCGTAACGATGGGAGTTTGTTGAGTGGGATTATCGTCGTGAAGTGGAATCACGGTGGTCCGACACTATGGAGTTCGACGGCGATTCGTGACCGCACGGGGCAGTTTTGGGTTGGCCGGAGGTATCCCGTCGATCTCGAGTGGAACGGAAAATCCAGCAGCATGAGTATGGCCTCCGCCTCCGAATGAGGCGGCGATTCTACCGACATCCGTACCATCAGATCGAGAACGCATGCTGAAATAACGACGACCATCGCGGTCATGCCAGATCAGGCAAAAGGGATGATGGGGCGATAGGCGCTCGCCGATTTGGCTGGTCAAAATTGAGCTTTGCACAGCAGGAACGACGACACCCTGGAATTCCATCATCGAGGCTTGTGCTGCGAGCTTTCCGACGAGCTCATGTTCGTAGCGCAAGATGGCTCGACCCTCCTGCTCGAGTGTCGACTGAGTAAAGCTGTCCCATACGATGAAGTCAAACGGGTAGGAGGCCAAAGCCGCATTGATTTCGCGACTCCCTGGCAAAGCCCAGGTCCATAAATCCTTGTCCTGAATATACTGAAGCAGCCATGGAGCCGCCGTGCCGTGAGCCCATTCCCAGCTCATGACGGCACCGGACTTTGTTTGGTCGAAGTACGCGTTTGAAAAGCCGTCCAGGGTCCGCTCGGCGGTGATATGGTGATCCAGGACGAGAAGTTCCTTGGTCTCGGAGGCCATGGCTTCCAGGATCGACCGGGCGTAGCTGAAGTCGACGATCACGACACGGCGATCTTTGAGGTCGGGAGGAGGAGGGTGACCGTGTTTTACGGGCAAAAAGCTCGCACTCGGAAACTTCTTCCAGAGAGCCCAGGCCGCTCCGAACCCGTCGGAACATTCGGCATGGTACAGGACAATGTCCGGAGAACCATGGAATGGCGGTGCGAAGGTTCTGTTACTCATAGAGTTGGCAGAGAATAGCATGCCCGGGTCAGGACTAAAAGGCGTCTGCCGTGTCCATGCCTACTATTACTGTATGGCTCACAGCTCGTTCAGGTGATTGATCAGTTGGCGAAGTCGGCCTGCGCTGCGTCGGTTAAAATTGAACACGAGTCGAGGGAGATCGCGCAGGGTCGGCTCATCCAATTCTTCCGTGAGTGGGCTACGAAGTTCGAATGTGCCGTCTGATAGGAGATCGGCGAATCGGTCCCGAAGCTGCTCGAGTTGCTCAGGCGTAATGGTCTGCTTGAGTCGCATTGCGAGCTCTCGTCCCACAAAGCGCATGGAATGGTAGCGGCGGTAGAATCTGAGGATCTGGCTCACAGCTGCGTCCGCGGAATTGACGATTGTGAAGAGACTCATGTCTTCTTCATTGATGAGCTTACGATTCAGCAGTTGCCTCGTCACAAAGGCCGACCAATCGTCCCAATAGTCGCAGCCGGGGGCCTGAAGGCAGATGATCGGTTGCGGATCACTCTTGCCGGTCTGGGCGAGCGTGAGGATTTCAAAACCTTCGTCGTGTGTGCCGAACCCGCCAGGGAAGAGCGCGATGGCGTTGGCTTCCTTTTGAAACATCAGCTTGCGGGTAAAAAAATACTTGAAGGTAATGAGCTTCGGGTCATCGGCGATCGTGGAGTTCGGGCCTTGCTCGAACGGCAGCATGATGTTGACCCCGAAGCTGTTCTCGCGTCCGGCACCCTCTTGAGCGGCACGCATGATTCCATCTGCCCCCCCGGTGATGACCATGAACCCTTCCCGTACGATGCCTTGGGCGAACTGGTAGGCGAGCTGATAATTGGGATCGTCGGCGAGTGTTCGTGCCGAGCCGAAGATGCTGACTTTCTGGCGATTGCGATATCCGCGGAAGACGCCAAATGCATGACGCAGTTCTTTGACGGCACGATTCACGATTTTCAAATCCAGGAGGTCTAAGTGCGCGTCGTGAAGCTTCAGCAGCCCCGTCAGGAGTTCTGTCATGAGGCCGGCATGCAGGTCGTCCTCACGGCTGTCGAGAAGGGCGCTGATTTGATGCAGGATCTCATCTCGTGACAAGACGGGACGGGGTCGAATCTGCGGAGATCTGCCGGTTGAATTCATGGTTGTCCTCTTACGATAAGTAAGACAAGAAATTGTACCAATGGATCGGAGGTTGGTCAAAGATTGCCGCAATCCGGTGCGGTCTAGGAGGGGTCGAACGCCTTAGGGAGATTGTTCAGTACCCAGGCTTTGATTCTGGACTGGTCTGCGGGAGAGAGATCGACGAATTGTATCTCTACACTCTGAGGTGTCGCCATGGGGGAACCGGTCGTGCCGGGCACCGGCACAACTCTCGCGTTATTCAAGACGGTTCCTCGAATGGTCAAGGGACTCATCATCTCAGAGAGACAAAAGCTCAATAGGACTTTGGTTCCGGACAGCAAGAGCGCGGGAGACTCCACCGAGGCGCCGGCATGACTGAGTTGTGAGATGGCGACCTGATGCTCATCTCCTACGCCCTCTCCCTCGATGACACTGATGGTGGCTGAGATATTCGTCGCGCATCGCTTTGGAGAAAGGATCAGGTCTCTTGCGGTGAGGACGCCGACCGGTTGATCCTGTTTCGTGACGATGAGGATCGGTGTCCCGGTGGACATCATGAGCGCCGAGGCTTCGTCCATCGCTCGATCGTACTCAATAAATTGGACCGGTCGTGTCATGATGGTCCGGACTTCGATATCATCCGGTTCGAGGCCCTGCGCGACGACCTTTTTGACGATGTCGGTGGGCGTCATGAGTCCGAAGCGAGATTCGGTGTCCTTGACGAGGAGGCAGGGCATGCGCTCGCGTTCCAAAAGCGATGCCGCTTCAGTGACCGAGACGTCTCCCGGAATCTGGACTACGCCGGGCATCATCATGTGTGCCACCAGTATGGTCTGGTGGTCCGTGGCTTTTGGCTCTTGATCGGCCTGGTCTGCCATTCCTCAGCGAGGTCCTTTTTTCTCACGAATCTGCCCCCCTCCTGGCCGCAATGTATGGCAAGTATAGCAGAAGGTCCATGGGGGCCATGAGAGGTTGAAAACCTTGTCATCCAATGGTTTGGCGGCATACACTAGGAATACATTTTGACCGTCGGCAAGAGAGAAATGATGGCGTCGAGTAGGCCTTATCATAGAGAGTTCATTCGCCGGCTTGGGACAATTCCAGTGCATGGGCTGGGGCTTTCCGTCGACGTTCATGCTCCGGACCTTGCTAGCTTGCGGCGAAGTCTACAAGAACGTCAAGTGCCGCCTGCCTACCTTGAAGTGTTCCGTACGACATCGATGGCCTTGGCATCCACCAGGAAAGAGGCCGACGACGGCCTACTGACATATCATGGCGAAGGGTTGTGGGTCACTCAACCCGAGATGGCCGATTCGATGGCGTTCGGGCAGGGAATCTCCGAGGCTGCGGCACATCTTCAGCTCTTGCAAAGTGCCTGGCTGAATCATGAATGTGCGACAAAATATCTCGCCGGCTATCACTATGGGACCTATCTTCCCCCCCTCTATACTCCTTTAAGCGCGAAAGTAGTGGCTGATAATACACGATTGATCCAGCATCTGCTCGATCAACAGTGTCGTTTGGCCAATGGAAGCACGCCGTTGGTGCTGCTTGAAATGCCGCCCCTCACGTACTTTGTCGCAGGAACGATGTCCATCCCAAGGTTTTTTCAGATCGTCAGCGAACAGGTCCCCTGTGGTTTGGTATTGGACGTGGGTCACCTCTGGACGGTGTTTCGATATTCCGGAGCGCATCGAGCCATGTCGCTCACACGATTTGTCGAGGTATTTCTCGACGAGTTTCCCATGGATCGTGTGGTTGAGATTCATGTGGCGGGTCTGGCCATTCATGAATCACACCGAGCCCTCACTTCACGATCGAGGGGTGGTATGGGCGACGACGCGCCTCCTGCCTGGATCGATGCCCATGCCGCCCCTATTCCGACCGTCTTGTTCGAGATGCTCGATCAGATTCTGTGCCATCCACAGCTGACCAGCCTGAAAGGTCTTGCTTTGGAGGTGGATACGAAACCGGTCGAATTGATCGTGGATGAATTCGCCGAATTCTATCGACGTTATGGGCCGCTGTTCCACCGGCTGATCAATACTGAGCAGGTTGTGCCGGATTTCGAGGCATGCTCATTGCCGGAAGGACCGGGGTTGACACCTAACACACAAGCTCTTGAAGAATCTTACGATCATTATGCACGCGTCCTGGCGGGCAAAACCGAACCAGTGGGAGCGGAATGGAGCCAAGACAAGGCCGGTATCCAAGATTTGGACCTCTATCGCTTCGTCTATCTTCCTTATGAGATTCTTCATTGGGGAGGAAAGGTGGAGGACATGTTTGTGGAGTCCTGTCGTCGGCTCAGACAGCGCGATGTGTCGCTTGATGAATTTGTGGCGTTCTGGTTCAGAGAACCTCGGCCTTTCTCCGGAATCTACGATTTCTTTTTACTGAAAGTCGACCGGTTCGTGGAGTTTGTCCGTGAGGTGGCGCCGGAGTTACAAGAAATTGCCGAAAGAGAGGCCGAGGAGCTTCGGCGCGCCTACCGTTTTGCCAACGAACCCGGCGTTCCAGTGTATGAGAGCTGATATGAACTTTTGGCTGAGCCTCCCACGCCCGCTCATAGGGTTGTCCCCGATGGATGGTGTGACCGATGCCTGCTTTCGATCTATCATCGCTCAGCAGGGGAAGCCGGACGTCAGCTTTACAGAATTTACGCATGTCCATGATGTCTGCCACGGACCGGAGATTCACTTGGAGACGCTTCTGTACAGCGAGAGGGAGCGCCCCATCGTGGCACAGCTCTATGGGAAAGACCCGGATCTCTTCTATTTGGCGGCACAGGCGGTGTGCGAACTAGGCTTCGATGGGCTGGACATCAACATGGGTTGTCCGTCAAAGAGCGTGGCGTCGTCCGGATCAGGCGCCGGGTTGATCCGCACTCCAGAACTGGCTCGCGCGATCATGCAGGCCGCCAAACGTGGAATCGAGGATTGGGCCGGCGGACAGACCCTTGAGCAAGCGGGCTTTAAGCCGGCGCGTGTTGCCATCTTCGAACGTCTGAATCGACAGCGCGGCAAAATCGGTCCAACCCCTCGGCGCCAACTGCCCCTTTCCGTGAAGACCCGGCTTGGTTATGACTCGGTGACGGTTGAGGGATGGATCGAGGAGCTTTTGCTGGAACAACCGGCCGTGATCTCGCTTCATGGACGAACGCTCCGGCAAATGTATCGAGGTACGGCGGATTGGTCGGCCATTGGGCGCGCTGCCGCACTGGTGCGGGGAACCGGATCATTGTTATTGGGGAATGGGGACGTTCAGAGCCTTGACGACATCGCGGTGCGAGTTCGTGAAACCGGGGTCGATGGCGTGTTGGTCGGGCGGGGTGTGCTTGGGGCGCCGTGGTTCTTTCGCTCAAAAGAGCAGGCCCGCATGCGAGCCCGGGGTGTGAGTGGTACCGACGTTGGGCGAGGTCGCGGTGAGGTTTCGCTGAACGAACGCTTCGCCGTATTGGTCGAGCATGCGCAACAGTTCCAGGCGCTGGTCGGGAAAAAGCAATTTTATCGTATGCGTAAACATCTAGGATGGTATTGTAAGGGGTTCCCTCATGCCGCCTCGCTTCGCGCACAGATGGTGCGGGTCTCTTCCATCGAAGAACTTCATGCCCTCCTCGCAGATTTTCAGGATCGGCTAGAAGCAATGACCGACCTACCCCGGGCCGAATCAGCCAATGAGTCGAGTGTGTTGGTCTCACGATGCAGCTAGTGCTGGCGTCGAGTTCGCCCCGCCGCAGGGAACTCCTGGCGCTGTTGGGTCTTTCCTTCGAGGTATGCCCGTCGGAGTTCCACGAGCACCCCACGGTCGGGTTGTCGCCTATCGAACAGGTCAAGCGCTTCGCGTGTGAAAAGGCGAGATCCGTGGCGCTTGTGAGACCACGGGCCCTCGTGCTCGGCAGCGATACTGTAATCGATCTCGAGGGCCGACTGCTCGGGAAGCCGGTGAATCTTGCAGACGCGCGCTCCATGCTGGCGCGTCTGGCCGGCCGTTCCCATCAGGTCCATACTGCCGTCGCCTTATGCGACCGAGAACGAGACATTGAATCAGTGGAGGTTGCCACGGCGGAAGTCCGGATGAAAGCGGACCTCGAGCAAGCGTATGAACGGTATCTTGCATCGGAGGAATCGTTAGGCAAGGCCGGGGCCTATGCGATCCAAGGACTCGGTGGAGATCTGGTGGAGCGAATTGCTGGCGACTACACGACCGTGGTGGGATTACCGCTGAAGCTTGTGGCGAGCCTGCTTCGGTCAGCCGGTTATCCTGTCCTTGTGAACGTCGAAGACCTGTATAGACGCAAGCCGTATGTGAATTGGAATCGGTTCTCGGCCTAATTGCAAAGGTATGACGGTTCACCTACAATGCACGCCATTCAACTGCGTGTGCCGGATACTTTCAATCGCGCCATGTCGGCGCTATAAAAGGGAAGGTATGACTTCTCGCAAACAGATCGCGTCACTGTTGGGCCTGATCGGAGTCCTTGGGGCAGGAAACAGTGGCGTGTGGGCGATTGACGTCAATCTATCGGCGGAAGAGGCTCACAAGGCGCTCGAGACCGGTCGAATTCCAATGGAAAAAGCCAACTCTCCGGAAGACGTGAGGAAGGTGCTCCAGCAGGCGTCCATGGTCACTCGTGTCGGTGCCGATCCCGAAAAAGATCCCTGTGGCGCGAGCGCCATTCTCCGCACCAAGCGTTATCGGCTGGAAGCCTTTGGTCGCCAAGAGGCGGCAGAATCGAAAAAGCGGAAGACGGATGTGCGCATGCCCGAGGAATTCATCCGGAAAGTGATGGACATGCCCAACATGGAAATGGAAGTGCAGTTGTGCGGCGATGACGAATATTTCGCCGAGGGCGCATTGATTGAATTGCAGCAAGGATCGAAGCGGATCAAGCCTATTGATATCGGCAAGGCCGAACGGGGGCGAAAGAATGAAAGCAATGGGCTGGCCTTCAGGTCACGGTTCACGGCGCTTTTCGCATACGAACAGTTCGACCCGAATGCCTCGTCGGTGTTTGTCGTCAATCTGCAAGACGGAAAAGAGATCAGGATTCCTGCCGATTTCTCCAAAGTGAAGTAAGCTTTGTTCATCCCCAGGCCTTCTTGCCCCGTTTCAGCAGCGTTTTGAACAGCGGTTTCATGTCCTTTCGGACGTTGCGGCAGCGTTGGCGCTGGCGTTCGGCCATGCGTCCTGCGACGAATCCGGCGCGGACACTCGTCGAGTAATTGAGGAACTGTCGGACGTGACGTTCGGCTTGGATCGCATCCTGATGGATGCCTAGTAGATCCTGGACCGCACGCGCGGACTTGATAAACCGGCTGGCTGGTTTCCCTACTGAGCTGCGAGCAAGTTCCGCCGCATAACGGGCACGTTTAGCCTTGATGCGGATCTTGTGCAATTGCACGTCCGATGGGGAAGGGGCGAGTCGGCTGATCGCCTTGCGCAGCTTCTTGAACTCTCGCTTGGCAAGTTGACGGACAGTTAGGGGAGACTCCACGACCGAGGGGGCTTGCGCCGCTTGTTGAAGCCGCCGGATAAGTTCCAAGTAGCGAGCGCTTGTGAGCTCGCTGACCACCATCTGCTGAACGGCCTCTCGTTGCGTGCGTAGATGGGAGATGAATGGTGCCAGCAGCTTGCGATCTCGCGCATCCAATTCGGCAGATTCTTCTGTGAAATGGGCGACCTGGACGTCGAGATCGCGGGCCGGTCCCAGCAGCTCGCTAAGCCACGTGAGCTCTTGTTCCAGTGTCGTGACCCATGTGGGAAGGAGGATCGGCCGGGCTGTGCGGAGTACCGCGCGCAGGCGCCTGGTCGCGACGCGCATTTGATGCAGGCTCTCAGGCTCGGTGCCGAGTCTCGTGCCGGGATCATGGGCTAGGAGCCATCCGATGTGCTGCGCGAGCGCCCACTTTAGATAGGCGACCATCGGCGCTTTTGGTTCAGGCTGCGCGGCTGGGGTAGGAGCCGGCAGAGAGAGGGCACGAAACAACTTGGGCCGCCCGTCATGATCGGACGCCCCGGCCTCGCGCATCTGCCGTTCAAGGGAACGAAGCGAGGCCTCGTTGCCCTGCCGCTGTTCGATTTCGAGTTCGCGAAAGCGTTGGATGATACGGCCGTTCTTGAGTGCCGACACCGTGTCGAGGGCAATCTCCGCCACGGGCACTCGGCCGTGATGCACCAGGAAGCCCCTTCGCCAGACACGGAGCGTCACGACCGGCACCAGTTTGCGATGGCCAAGATGGAGCATCAGCAGCTGGCGCAAGGAGTCTGGCGGATCGGCCTGGGTGCCGGTTACTTCTATCTCCTGGCGGTCGTCGCCCAATGGAATTTTGAGCTGCCACGACTTCTTTCCACGTTCGATTCGACGGCGAAGGGTAATCTTCGCATGGGCCAGATCGTAGGCCGCCGTATCGTAATAGGTGGAGATCACCAGCTTCCGAGGCAGCGACACCCCGGGCAGCCGAGGCAGGCGGAAATCAGGTGCGACGGTCAGCTTGAGCTCCCGTTCAGGCTTTGCCGTGATCGGGGAAGAACGGTGACAGTGCGCGGAGGCCTTGTCGGTTTTGGTCATTGCAGAATCCTTACGGTAGAACTGGTACCTTTGAGTGTCAGGGCAGAAGGGGGGCAAATGCAACTCACGGTGAGTCATTCAACCATATGGATGAGACGACGCCTAGGCTAGCGGGGATAGGATAAGATGAGAAGGCTACTGCTGCCTAGTCCGGTAGGCAGCAGGTTCAAGAAGGTACGATCGTTAAAATTCGTCGATGGAGACGGGTCGGAGAAAGTCCCGAACCGACACCATGCCGATGAGCGCCCCCCCTTTGGTGACGCCCAGGTGGAGCGTGCGGTGCTTGTCCATGAGATCAGCGGCTTCCGTTAATGGGCGCCGCTCTTCAATTCCTGGCACCGGGCTGCTCATGATGTCCTCCACCGGCACGAAGTAGGACACCCTCTCGGCTCCCACGAACTTCTTGACGACATCCGATTCCGTCAGGATGCCGATGATCTGCGCTTGGCGGGCCACGAGCACACTCTCGACGTTGCAGACCTTCATCAATTTCGCCGCCTCGACGACCGACGTTCCTGCATCCACCGTCACCGGTTCCTTCTGCATTAAGTTGCCTACTGTGACCATATTGATCCTCCTGTTTTATTATTTTTGTATTGGCTCCAGCCTACCAAGGTGCTGTTGCGCCGGTGTTAGGAGGGCGTTACAAACCGGTAAAATCCGAAGGGATAAGGAGATTCTCTTGATAGGTCTTAAGGAGTAAACATCATCGCAATCACTCGAATTCCTCCCACCCACTCAAGCGGCTGCCGAACACCATGGTGCGCTTCGTAGTAGAAATGAGAATAAGCCCATTGTCGTTCTCCGCGCCCACGATCTGCTCGTGCACATCTATGGGCTTCGATGCGAACCCTCCGAGGAGTGGCGTGAATCCGACCAAGCGCTCATTGGTAATGAAAACCGCCCCATAGTCATTGCTGTGGAAGCGATTCACCTTTTCTCGTACGCCTAACGCTTCTTCGAACCGCAGCCCGTTGACGCCGCGATATCAGTACAAATGCCGGTCAGTCCTGATAAGGCTGAAGGTTGGGAGGATCTTTCGCTCGAGAACCTTTTCATTGATATCCAGATCCTTCTTGTTCCAGGTCAGGGCACGGCTTGAAAAACCCAATAGTCGGCGGGATGTCACCACGATGCCGTTAATCCCGTTCGTGCCGGAACTGATCACAACCTCCTGAGCGCCGAGAGGAATCTCCCGCCAGCCGCTTAGTTGGCTTGTGGCAAGGGCCTGCCCCGATTCCACCCATAGCGTCACCTCGGTTCCCATCTCCACCGTCTGCGCGATGGATAGCCACGAGGACCAGATCAGCGGAAGCAGGACCCATCGGAGCATGTGTGGAGGATGGAGGTACATGCTCTCCGATTCTATCGTGCATTCGAGAAGAATTATGCTTAGCCCGCATTATTCATGACCGCTTCTACCGCAACCGCCGATACGCCGCTGCGACCAGCTTGGCCGCGAGCGTTGCGCGGCCAGGCGGGCAGGCTCTCCCTTCGTGGCCTCGACATACTGTTTCAAGTATGCCTTGGTCCTTCAGGGCTCCGCGTGCCCGTCTCGCCTGGCGTCGTGGCGGTTTCGTTATGAATCGTCATGAATAATGCGGGTTAGGGAGGGGAGTAAGGCGAGGGCTTAAGCGGTCGGTTCGTTCAGGCGGATGGTATAGAGGTAGTGGTACAGACCCTTGCGTTCTAGAAGCTGTGCGTGGGTGCCTTCCTCGACCATTTTCCCCTTATCCAGGACCAGAATTCGGTCTGCACGTTGAATGGTCGACAGTCGGTGTGCGACGACGAAGGTCGTGCGACCTTCCATGAGGCGGTGGAGTGCGTCTTGAACTAGTCGCTCCGATTCGGTGTCGAGCGACGAGGTCGCTTCGTCCAGCAACAAGATACGAGGATTTTTCAAGATGGCCCGAGCGATCGCAATTCGTTGGCGTTGTCCGCCCGAGAGGTTGACCCCCTTCTCGCCCACCAGGGTTTGATACCCGTCCGGCAAGGCTGTGATGAAGTCATGTGCATGAGCGGCTTTGCTCACCTCCATGACAGAGGCTTCATTCGCTGCCATATTGCCGTAGCGAATGTTATCGAGGATGGTGCCCCCAAAGAGGATCGTTTCTTGGGGGACGAGCGCGATCTGTCGGTACCAACTCTCAACGGTCACATGGCGAAGATCTTTGCCGTCGATCGTGATGCGGCCTTCCGTTGGATCGTAGAAGCGGTGAAGCAGGTTAATGACGGTGGTCTTGCCGGCGCCCGTCGGTCCCACTAGCGCGACCAGTTCGCCTGGCTTGGCCTCGAACGACAGGTTCGACAACACCGGATGACGAACATCATAGCCGAAGTTGACGCCTTCCACCCGCACATGGCCATCGACGGTCACAAGGGTCTGTGCGTCGGATTGATCACGAATGTCCGGCTGAGCATCTAGAATTTCGAAGACACGCTGTGTCGCTCCCTGGGCCTCCTTGATCTGCGCAAAGACGCGCGCGGCCGAGCTGAAGGGACCGATCAGGATGCCGGCGAACAAGACGAAGGCGAATAGATCGCCCGGCGTGACGACCCCATCAATGACTTGTCTGCCCCCGTACCACAGCACCGCGGTGGCGGATGAGAACGTCAGGAGGCTGATTACCGGAATAAAGACGGCCATGATGCCGGCTCGGCGGAGCGTGAGTTGCAGCGTTTGATCAACCTGATCCGCGAAACGAGCCTGTTCCCGTTGTGTCTGGACGAATGATTTGACGATGCGAATGCCCGAAATCACTTCTTCGATGAGGGTGCTGAGCGCGGCGGTGTGGTCTTGAATCGAGGTGGAAAGGGATTTCAACCGGCGGCCGAATACCTTGGCGACCAGCACCAGTAATGGGAGTAGAATGAGGGTCAGGAGGCAGAGTCGCCAATTCATCAGGAGGAGGAACGTAATGCCGCCGAGGAACGTCACGAGTTGTTTGACGCCGTCGATGGGGGTTTCTGTCACGATGGATTGGATGACTGTCACATCGGTCATCAATCGGGAGAGCAGTTCTCCTGTACGGCGCCGAGCAAAAAAGCTCACCGTCAGCGTCTGCAGATGGCCAAAGACATGTTTGCGAAAGTCCGCGACGACTTCCTGAGAGACCCACGCGGTCAGATAACTATGCCCCATCGAGCATAGCCCCTGTACAATCACCAGGCTCAGAAACAGGCCGATTGACTGGGTCATCTGATCGGCATCGTGCTGAACAGTAATGACATCCCAGAGGGTGCCGGCCAGCCGAACCAATGCGAGATTGATGAGCGCAACCCCGCTCACCAAGAGCCCGGCCAGTATCAGCCGTGTCAAATACGGGCGTACGAACGGCAGGAATCGCTTGAAGATCGACATCGTGGTCAGGCGGTGTGTCGGACACTACATCGTGTCCTCGCTTATGGCGCCGCTGAAAGTATCCGCTGACGAGGGTGAGAGGAAACGACTAGAGTTGAGCGATCGACTCGATCAGGTTCTTATTGATCGCCACGAAATCCGATCGCTCCTTATCGTCGACAACGACGTCGGTCAGGCTGATGAAGAGACGCGCTTCTTCGTTGATCGCATCGGAGACACGGTTCCGCATCGGAGGGACCAGGAAGTCTCCCACGTAGGTACAATTGACCGTTCGCACGCGGATGCGGACTTTCTTCCCCTCGGCCACGGTTCCCTCCTCCGGCCACGCCGGTAGACCTTAGCTTTTTCGGCGAAGAAACTTCTGGCGCTGGCGCAGCTTCTTATACTTGTGCTTACGCATCTTCTTTCGCCGTTTCTTCAGGACGCTTGACATGTTCTGTATCTCCTAAGGAGCGCCGAGTCTAAAAGCTTTCCGCTGAAAATGCAAGGTCACGGCGCCTTTTCCCCTTATGCTATACTGCATCGCCATGTACCTCGGAAGGATTGGTTTTTTACGGCCTCTAGCCATCGTGTGGCTTATCGTGCTTGCTGTGGCGGTCGTTGGGTGTCCGTCGAAGACCATCCGATATTCTGCTGAGCACGAGCGACTCCTCCGTATCGATCAGGCGTTGGAATCCTTGCGGAGTGCCTATGAGCGAAAGGATCGGTCCGGGTTCCACTCCATGCTGTTGCCGTTGGATCAGTTGAACGAACTGAAACGGCAGGTTGAAATGGATTTCGAAGCCTTTCCCGCCATCTCTCTCGAGTTCACGACCGAACGGGTCGTGATCGAAAAAGACGACATCGACGTCTTCATTCATTGGCAAGGGACATGGAAAAGAGATGCCAATGACATGGGTCTTCGGCAACGAGGCCACGCACGGTTGCAATGGGTGGGTACGCACTCGATTCTCTTGCGCGGCGCGCAGGGAGATTTGCCCTTCGGAATGAAGACGAAACAGATGTTGTCGGAATCTCCCTCACCACCAACCCAACTACGATAGCAATGCCGCGGAGTAAGCTGGGAGCAGATTTTCTCGTCATCGGTAGCGGAGTCGCCGGGCTACGGGCCGCCTTGGAGCTCTGCCGAGTAGGCCGGGTGATCGTTCTCACCAAGGGACATCCCTTGCAAAGCAATTCCATCTTCGCACAAGGTGGGGTAGCCGTGGCCTTGAGCGAAGAGGATGATGTCTCCATCCATTTGACGGATACCGTGAAGGCCGGACACGGCCTGTGTCGTCGTGAAGCGGTGCGTGTGTTGGTTGAGGAAGGACCGGATCGGATTCAAGAGCTCATCCGCTGGGGCGCGAAATTCGACAAAACCGGTGGGAAGTTTGCCTTCGCTCGTGAAGCGGCCCACAGCCGAAGCCGAATCCTCCGGGCAAGAGGCGATGCGACAGGAAACGAGATGGTGCGGGTTTTGATGGCACAGGCCGCGCGACAAAAGCGGATCGTTCGACTGGACTACCACTTCACCGTCGATCTTGTGGTTGAGGAAGGCCGCTGTTGCGGAGCGGTGGTGCTTGATGAACATTCAGGGGAACACTTCATCATTCCCGCGAAGGCCGTTGTCCTTTCGACAGGGGGGGCGGGGCAGGTTTTTGCTCGCACCACCAATCCGCCCAATGCGACCGGCGACGGTATGGCCATGGCATTTCGTGCGGGGGCGGAACTCCAGGATATGGAATTCGTGCAGTTTCACCCGACGTCGCTGTATCTTCCGTCGAGCCCGCCTTTTTTGTTGTCCGAAGCCATGCGAGGAGAGGGAGGTCAGCTGCGCAACAATAGGGGAGAGACGTTCATGCAACGGTATCATCCGCTCGGCGTCTTGGCTCCGCGGGATATCGTCGCGCGGGCTATCTGGGCGGAAATGGCGGCGACGCGTGCGCGGCATGTTTACCTTGATGTGACTCACTTGGGATCGAATTTTGTCAAACGACGATTTCCGACGATCTATGCGACCTGTCTACGTCATGATATCGATATCACGGAAGAATGGATTCCGGTCTCTCCGAGCGCCCATTACATGATGGGGGGGGTGGCGACCGACATCAACGGCGCCACGACATTATCTGGTCTTTTTGCGGCGGGCGAGGTTGCTTGCAGCGGTGTGCATGGCGCCAACCGACTGGCCAGCAATTCATTGTTGGAGGGATTGGTATTCGGGATGCGGGCCGGCGTAGCCGCTATAGACTGGGCCTCTCGCCGTTCGATGCTCGATTTGACTCACCATGTCGAGCGCTTGAGGCGGGCTCGGTTGGAACGATTGGACGATGCCGAGAAGGTACGCAGCTCGCTTCGACGGATCATGTGGGGACAAGTGGGGCTCGTCCGTTCTCGGGAGTCGCTCGTTCGTGCCACGGCTCAGCTTGCTCGGTGGGAACAGATGGTGTCCAGATTCTTTGCGGGCAGAGCCGATCTGGAGGTTAAGAACATGGTTCAAGTGGCGCATTGCGTGGCGGAAGCTGCGCTCTGGAGAGAAAACAGTGTCGGCGCCCATTACCGATCCGATTTTCCCGAATCCAAACGGCCGGGCTGGACAAAACATAGTCAATTGTGCTCGGGAGTCCGAGCTACTGCCCGGACTGAATCGAAGACACAGAGGCGGGGCGTGGCATTGCGTACTCCGAAGATGGGATGACGTGGCCGGTTACGGCAAGGTCACGGGCGAGGAAGAGTCGATAATACCGTAAGACCTTGCGGACATATTGGCGGGTTTCGTCGATCGGCGGAAGAGTTCGATAACGATCGACGACACGCTCCCCAGCGTTATAGGCAGCGAGCGCCAGTGGAAGGTTGCCGCGGAATCGGTCGAGCAACTGGCGTAAATACTTCGTTCCTCCTCCGATATTGTCCTCGGGATCGTAAAGGTCCCGAACCTCCAGTCTCACCGCCGTTTGAGGCATCAATTGCATCAATCCGACGGCTCCCGCTCGTGATACCGCGCGAGGGTCGAAATCCGATTCGGCCTTGATGATGGCGCGGATCAGGGCAGGGTGTAGTTGATGCTTCCGTGAGAATCGGCTGATCACCGGTGCCAACTCTTCCTCCGAGAGAATGGGATGCAGCCGATTCGGGTGGAGGTCGATCCGGCGGTACCGAACGTCAGAAGGAACATTGGTGAGCGATATCGTCCCTTTCGCGTCGACATATTGGTAAATCTCCGCCTGACTATCACTTGGAACAGTCAGCAGCACGCCGCCGCTCAATGCGAGGAACAGGGCCATGACAGGTCGGCTGATGGACGAGCGATGCAGTGTGTTTGGTTTTGGCATGGTCAAACGATAGCAGTCTGTCACTGCCTGTCAAGGAAATGCAGATCTTGTGCCTTAGGGGGTCAGAAGAATGATGAGGGAAAGCGGGAAGATGAGGACTTATCGAGAAAGAAGCGTGTTCCCATATCGGCCTCGCATTGCGATGAATTGTTCTCTTAGCTTCAGGGCCAGCGGACCCGGTTTTCCGTTGCCGACAGGTCTACGGTCGACGGAAGTCACCGGCATGATCTCCATGCTGGTGTTCGTGAGAAAGCATTCATCGGCCCGGTACAACTGATCAACGGTATAGCGACCTTCTTCGACATGGATGTTGAGTTCACGGGCCAACTGAATCACGAGCATTCTGGTGATGCCGTCGAGTAAGCCGCATTCCAGACCTGGCGTTCGCAGCTTGCCGCCCATCGCAAAAAACACATTGCTGACGGTGCATTCTGTCAGATGCTGTTCCCAATTGAGCAGGATACTGTCAAATGCGCCTGCTGCGATCGCTTCGCGTTTAGCCTGAATATTGTTTAAGAAGTTGGTGCTCTTGATCTGTGGCGACAGAGCGCTCGGTAAGTTCCGTCTCGTGGAAGCCACGATCACATTGATGCCCGTTTCATAGAGATGGGATGCCGGAGACAGGAGCGGTTTGGCCATCACGACAACGGTCGGCGACGAACAGAGTCCCGGGTCCAGTCCGATGTCTCCGACTCCTCGGGAAACCGTGATCCTCAGATAGGCATCCCGCAGACCAGTCCCGAGGTCGTTGCGTATCATCGCCTCCTGCAGAATGTCTCCCCAGTTTTTCACCGGAATCGGGATCGTAAGCCCGATTTCCGCCGCTGAACGGAACAGCCGGGATAAATGTTCGTCTCGCATGAAGATGCGGGGGCCGTACGAGCGAATCGTTTCATAGACCCCGTCGCCGTAGAGAAAGCCATGGTCGAAGACGGAGACCATGGCCTCTTCGTCTGTGATGAACTTGTTATTCAGGTATATCCACATGGGCTATGGAAAGGCGCTGAAGAAAGCCTGGGCCTTATGGATCGTTTCCTCATATTCGCGCGTTGGGTCTGAATCGGCCACAATTCCTGCTCCGACTTGAAGATAGCCCATAGTGTTTCTCATAACCAGCGTGCGTATCAGGATGTTGAAGTCGAGATCTCCGCTCCAGCTGAGATAGCCCATCGAGCCGGTGTACGGACCGCGGCGCACGGGTTCCAACTCCTCGATGATCTCCATGCAGCGGATCTTGGGTACGCCGGTAATCGTTCCACCGGGGAACATTGCTTTCAGAAGGTCGAAACCAGTCGCATGATCCTTGAGGGTGCCAGCCACATGCGAGACCAGGTGGTTGACATGAGAATATTGCTCCACCGTCATCAACTCATCCACATGGACGCTTCCAAAACGGCAGACTCGACCGAGGTCGTTCCGTTCAAGGTCGACCAACATGACATGTTCCGCACGTTCCTTTTCGTTTGCGTGTAATTCCTCGATCAGCCGCCGATCATCGAAGGCGTTTCTCCCGCGGGGCCTAGTTCCCGCGATCGGCCT
Organism: Nitrospira sp.; assembly: GCA_030444405.1. Lineage (GTDB taxonomy): Bacteria > Nitrospirota > Nitrospiria > Nitrospirales > Nitrospiraceae > Nitrospira_D. Next base: position 2,515 of record JARFPM010000015.1, on the reverse strand, counting down.
CGTATCGGCTCGACGCCCTTCCAGCCGAACGAGCCGTTCAGGTGAGGAACTGATGAGGCGAACTGCGTCGAACCGGAGTACTCCTGAAAAGGGTGAAGGGTTCAATGTGCGCAAGCGACTATAGGCAGACAGATCGGTTTGAAGGTTCCCGAGAGAAGAGAATGCTTCACAGGTCACATGGAAACGGTGGGAGAGGTTGGCTTGATAGATGTCTCCGGCTGCGATGTATTCCTGGCAGCGGCTTACGTTCCGACCATAGGCCATCTGATTCTGCTCGGGTGTAAACGTAAGGCGACCGAGATCGCTCCAGTGCGTGTCGACTTTGTCAGGCCTGGTCAATCGGGCTTCAAATTCGGCCAGTCGATCCTTCCCCTCGCGAAACAGCTTCTCTCGCGGCTCGCCCAAAAATCGTTCAAGCGGCGGACAGAACATGAGCACCAGCCGGTTTAACTCATGGTCGATAGCCGCGACAAGATCGAAAAAGGCGAACTCCAGATCGGGACAGGAAAGGTCATCGAAGGCCAAGCACGGCAACCTCTCGAACTGGCGCACGAGATCATAACTCAAGTAGCCGACCGCGCCGCCGAAAAATGGTGGAACATCGGGAGGTCGAACGATCCGTTGACGGTTCAGTATCTGAGCCAAACATTGAAACGGAAATGTGCCTAGGTCCATGCGGCCTTGAATCGATCGGCACACAAACGTATCCCCCTTCCCATACGCCGTTTGATAGGGATCAACGCCAAAGTATGAATACCGTCCCATGGTGCCGTCACCGTTACCGCTCTCAAAGAGAAACGAAGGGTATCGAGCTGAGGCGATCTTCGCGTACAGTTCAAATGGGGTTGCCGCGGGAGCGGGGAGCGTAAGGATGAGAGGCGAAGGAGCACTGTGCAAAAAAGGAATTGACGAGGATAAGGTTCTGGGCATAGTCGGCACTTCACAACAGAAAAGAGAGTTCACCTGGCTACGCAGGAAGCCACGGTTGTGAAGCGTGGAGGAATGCGCAGCGGGCGTCCTCCGGAGCCTGGTGCAAAAGGACACCCTTTGTCGAGGTGTCGCCGAAGAACCACCAGGAACCACGGCTGTCAAGCCACGAGCTCCACTATACCGCATACCGCAGCGATTTCTACGCGCATAGGCTTCTAACATCTTGACATTCCAAGCATGGTTTTGCTTAAATTGTGAACCCCATCAGGGGCAGAGTTCCGCTCACGTGCTCTCGCCTTCCGTGGATTTGGGATGCCCCCTCCACAAGATCAGTTTTACGCGGGGCTCGGCCAGGCCGTTCGTATTGGAACGGAACTGCTGGCTTCGCTGATCGTCGGAGGTGGACTTGGATGGGTCATCGATGCTTATCTTTTGGGATCAACCCCATGGGGGCTTGTCGTTGGGCTGATATTGGGGGTAGCGGCAGGGGTGAGAAACGCCTATCGGGCTGCGCAACGATGGCAGAATTCATCGGATAAGCCGGGTCAACGATAAGGATCATTCATGGAAGAAAGTCCGCTCCATCCCTTTGAACTCCACAACTATTTCCCGATCAACTTGGGCGGTCTGGATATTTCCATCAACAAAGCCGTGCTGATCATGTGGGTCGTCGTGGCACTCGTCGCGGTGTTGATGGTGAGGGCCGGGTCCGCGCGAAAGCTGGTCCCGGGCAAGCTTCAAATCCTGGCGGAAATGCTTGTGGACTTTATTCGTGGGATCATTCTAGACACAATGGGCGAAGGGGGGATGAAGTTTTTTCCTCTCATTGCGACACTGTTCCTCTTCATCCTGTTCTGCAATCTGATCGGACTGATTCCCGGCTCCTACACCGTCACTAGTCAAATCGTCGTCACGGCGGTTTTTGCGACGGTGGTCTACGGACTCAGTCTTGTGATGGGTTTTGTTTTGCACGGGGTGAAGTTCCTGGGAATTTTGGTGCCACCGGGAACACCCGGCTGGCTTCTGCCCCTCATGGTGCCCATCGAATTGATCAGCCAACTGGCTCGTCCGATCTCCCTGGCGGTCCGGTTGTTTGCGAATATGACCGCGGGGCACGTGATTCTCGGAGTATTGTTCGGACTAGCGATCAGCGGCGGGCTCGTGATCGGATGGCTGCCCTTTGCCTTTACGATCGCCATGAATGGGCTGGAAGTCGGCATCGCATTTATTCAGGCCTATATTTTCACCGTGCTGACATGCGTCTATTTGGGCGACGCATTTCACCTGCACGGCCATGACGAGCACGCGCACTGACGTGTGCCGGAACAGACAAGGGAGGAGCGAGGTACAATGGATTCAGCAGCAGCAGCGTTGTTGGGCATGGGGTTGGCGGCAGCAGGATTTGCCGGAGCCGGCGTCGGGATCGGCTACATTTTTGGCAAGATGATCGAAGCGGTGGCGCGACAGCCAGAAGCCGAGGGCCGGGTCGGCAAGTACATGTGGATCGGGTTCGCACTGGTCGAAGCCATCGCGTTGTACGGCTTGGTCATCGCGTTCATCATCATGGGCCTCAGGAAATAAACAG
>JARFPM010000137.1 GCA_030444405.1 Nitrospira sp. | reverse complement strand
CTCGTCGTTGTGACACCATTGATTTTTACCGTATCGCCCGAGACAGCCGGTTGAGCGGCCACTGTCACAGTCTCGATATTGCTGGTCAGATCGACGCTGTACTGGGTGGTTGAACGATTAAATGTTGGTTGAAGTGTTCCAGGGGAGACGGTCAGGCTGGCAAGTTCTGCGACCGGGTTGACCGATGCTGTGTCGGCGCAACCGAAGATATTCAACCCGAGGGCGACGAGAAGGGTAACAGCGAGATATTGACCTACGGCGGTAAGGAATCGTTTCATGTGCAACCACCTGTTTCGCCTGATGTGTGGAGGACTGGGACTATCCAAACCCCTGTGAACCACTGCGGTAGAGCTGGATACTACGAGAGGGTTCGAAATCGGTCTAGCCCTACATAGGTAAGGGTTTGCCGGAATTGAACGTGTAACAGATCTGAAGGTAGGAGGAGGATTTCAGTGTCGGGAAGGTGGAGAGGCCAGTGGCACAAGAATATCGGGAATCTTTGGTCGTGAGGAGGTCAGTGTCCGGTTCCTGGAGTGCCATGCGGTTTGGCGAGGAGCTCGGTCTTGGAGGGGATCTGCGTGAGGAGATCCGGGCGTACCTGAAAGACACCTTGCAGACGTTGGCCGGTGGCATAGCGGAGATTGCCTGCCTGGTTGCCGAGGGTCAGTTTCCCCGAGGTCTTGCCGTCCTTGCCGGTCGCAACAAATTCTGCAACGGGAGAGAGTAGCCCATAAGGGGCTAGTGGCGCGGATTGTTTCATGACGCGTTCTTCGGCTGGGAGATTCGCGACCCGACTGACAAAGAGATCTGCCGCCTCTTGGCTCACTTTCTCGCTGGTTTGGTCTTCGAGTACCCACTCGCCCGTCTGGTTGATCAAGACATACTGATGCTCTCTCGTCTTCACCGACAACATGGCGATGTCGGTGTAGTCGAGGCCGAGCAGTCGCTTGTCCTGGAGATTGAAGAGTTCTTTCGTGAGGTCTTTGATCAGTGCGGGGTTGATGCGATACAGCGGGGCGTCGGGGGTGGTCTCCGCGATAGCCTCCCCGCTCTGAGAGTCCGGTTGGTACAGCCGAACTGATTGGTCGCCGGCAGCGGTATGGAGCGTGACTTTCACTTTTAGGGTCGTTAAGGTCTTGGCCACTGCGTCTCGTTCGGGGCCGGGGTCGATGATGCCGAGCGCCTTCAGATCTTCCAACCGAAACATCAGTGAACGGACCTCATTCTGGTCGGCTTCGGCTTCGATCGGATAGCGGATTTTCCATGAAGGCCTGGGCTTATCGTTCGTCATATTGTAAATCACGATTTCAGTCGTCGGATAGGTCAGGCGGACCCGTTCGACGTCGTTCTGGACGAACCTCAAAAGCTCTTTGCGACGAAATGTCATCAAGGATTTATTGATGAAGTCTTTTGGCGCCAAGCTCGTCAGCAACACGTGCCGGTCCGAGGCACGAAGCACATAGAGGGTATTGGAAAGAGGACCACTGTCGCCGATGGAGATCGTCTCTTGTTGTGTCCCGGCTGTTATCGTGAGAGTGGTCACCGGCTGCTCAAGACCGAATGGCGCCAGCGTGGTGGCCTGATCCTCCACGGTTCGGGTCACAGTCCCCGTCACGAGCGCGCGAATGAGGGTCATCACTTCGAGGTTATCGGCGTCCGTCTGAAGTGGGGCTACGATAGACCATTTCCCCCGTTCCGCCTGCCTAAATTCGATGAGGCCCTGAGCGGTGGTGATCGAGAGGCCGGTAATCGCGGTTTCCGAGAATGGCAGGATGTGCTTCAGCTCGCTTTCCCGTTTCTCTTCTCGCTGCTTGGCGGGAAATTCTACAAGGTACAGGTAGCCCCCCAAACCAGCCAGTACGAGGACCATGAGCAGAGTGGGCCAGTAGCGAGTCATAGGCTAGAGACGTCGGCGTTTTCTCCACACAATGATGCCGGTGAGCAACGTTATGAGTGGAAGGAACACGACCTGTATGTAAATCAGCGCCCGCTCTTGGGTGGGGTTGGGTGTGAACGGTCGCAACGCAGGCTCTTTCGGAGCAATGGAAATCAAGTCCCGTTCCTCGGCCAGCCAACCGGTCGTATGAAGAAAGAAGTCGCTGTTGCCGGGGAAGTTGAGAAAGGCGTTGGAAACGAAGGTTGAATTACCGATCACCACGATGGCGGGTCGAGGTTTGCCCTCTTCCGGGGCCTTCTTCGGCGTAAGCGCGGCAGCGATGGGAAGCGGTCCCTTCACGTCTTCCTTTTCGCTCAGGCTTACGACCCGGCCTTGCATGTTCGTTTCAGCCCAGCTGTTCGGTGAGGTACGAGCCAGTGGAACAAAGTCCCAGTCTTTCCCGACCTGCTCATCGAACGTGACGTGTCGCGAAAGCGGCAAGAGCACGGCGGAGGTCAGGTCCTGCGTGATCTCATGCTCGGTGAATGTCCGAACCAACAGCGCGGTGAGGTCTCCCTGTGCCAACCGATCTTGTAAATCGACCAACACTCCCGGACCTAGGCCAAGCCCCCAATGGGCCAGCATTGGCTCCAGATCTGTCTGAGTGTCGGGATCAGCTAAGAGCAAAAGATGGCCGCCATTGTCGACATAAGCCTTAATCCGTTCCTGTTCGTCCTTCGTCACGGAACGTCGGGGACCGGCCAGCACCAGCACCGATGTCTTGTCCGGGACAGCGGATTCTTTTAAAAGCGAGACGGTGCCGACGTCATAGCCTTGCCGAGTCAGGGCTTCCTTGGCGATGGAGAGGCCGTTGCGATCTTTGTCTTCCACACTCAACTCGCTGTGGCCTTCGACGAAGACGATGCGCTTCTTGGCGTCCTTGGAAATACGAATCAAGGCGCCGGTCAACTCCACTTCCGATGGCGAGGTCACGCGGATCGTCTGGGCATTGCTCTCGAAAATCGCGGTATCGGTTCGGAAGATCCCATAGCTTTGGGCCAACTTCGGCTGTTTCTCCGGATCGACGAACTCGACGCTCAACTTGGTAGAGGCTTGCCGATAACTTTCCAGTCGTTCCTTGAATGCTTGATAGCCGGGATCCTTTTCCCTCGTAAAGACTGTGATCTTGACGTCGTGCGGCAACGTTCGGAGAACCCGATGGGTTTGCGGGGCGAGGGTGAAATTTTGATTTTCAGAGAGGTCCCAACGTATCGAGTGTCGAGAGGCCAGAAAGTTCATGATGACCAGAATGCCGGAAAAAAGCACGATCATGAGCAAGCTGTTTAAGCCCATCCTGGTCGCCCGTCGGGTGGAGAATGCCTTGACGGTCTCAAAATGCAGAACGAAGAACAGTACCAAACAGACCAGGGCCAGCCCCTCCGCGATCGTGACCACCCACAGCCAGTCAGGGCGAAGGCTATACGTGATCATGCCGCCGATGCCGAGCGCGACGCCGAGAATGCCGAGAGGAAGGGACTTGAGATTCATTTCCAGCGTGTCGACTCCACGACGCGATGTGTGAGGAACAGCATGAGCGCCAATCCGCTTCCGAAGTAGATGAGGTCGCTCGTGTCGATCAGTCCCCGCACCAGGCGGTCATAGTGTTCCATGTATGAGAAATACGAGATGACACGGCCTGCGGTGGTATCTCCGAACAGGCTTCCCAATCCGGCAATGAGCCAGATGGTCAGGAGCATGCCGAAGCTGACAAAGGCCGCGACGATTTGATTCTCCGTCAGTGCCGAGGCAAACACGCCCACGGAAAGAAACAGGGCTCCCAGCAGCACCATTCCCAAATAGCCGGTCCAGATCGGATTCCAGTCGAAGTCGCTGAAGAGCATCAGCACCGTCGGGACCAATACGGTTAGCCCTACGAGGCCGAGATAGATCAAGAACACGCTGACGAATTTGCCGACGACGATTTCATTGATCCTGATCGGCGAGGTCATCAGAAACTCAAAGGTGCGCAGCTTGCGCTCTTCCGCGAACAACCGCATGGTCAGGATGGGCAGAATAATCACGAGGACGATCCGCATGCTCGCGAAGAGGTTCCGGAAGACCAGATCGTTCAAGTTGATCTGGGCCATTCCCCCCTGCATCTGCATCAATTGGATGGCTTGCGCACCGGCGAAGCCGACATAGAGATAGGAGAGCAGCCCGAAGATCAACAGAAAGACCGCGCCGACCACGTAGACGATGGGAGAGACGAAATAGCCGCGCAGTTCCTTGGCGATGACGGCTTGCACCGGGGTCATAAGGCTCCTACGAGTCCTTCCTTTCGGCGGAGGCACTGACCGTAGCCTCTGCCGGTTCGGAGATGTGATCCTCGTGGCGCGTGAGCTGGAGGAACACGTCTTCCAATGTCATAGACACGGTGCGGAGCTCAAGCAAGCCCCACTGGTTCACCACGGCTACGCGCGCGACCTCGTCCCGCAGATCCTGGCCCAGCTCGCACTCGATGAGGAAGCTCCCCCCCGCCTGTCCAGGCAGAACATTGAGGATGCCGGGAATCGTCCGAAGCTTCATCTCGCAGTCCGCCGGACAGGTCTTGAGGGTGATCGAAATTTTCTCCGATTGACGCAATCGAGCCGACAACTGTTCAGGGGTATCTTCCGCGACGATACGGCCCTTATTGATGATGACGACCCGCTGGCAGACTGCGGTTGCTTCCGGG
>JARFPM010000136.1 GCA_030444405.1 Nitrospira sp. | reverse complement strand
TTGTTATGCGGCTTCTACTTCGACGTGATCGCTTGTGGAGGCAGGAGCCGGAATCGGTTGACCCTGTTCCTTCAATCCTTCTATGTGAAGCTCGATCGCCTCGCGAATCAGCGATAGAACTTCCTCCTTAGATTCGCCAGCCGCGACGCAGCCAGGAAGGTCTGGGACATACGCCCCATAGGAACTTGGCCCCTTTTCGACGACAACAAGGTACCGCATGCGCTTCACCTCTCTTTCTTGAGCCCGGCTTGCTTGAACGCACTATTCAACGTACCGGGTGGAATGTCAACGTTGGGCTTTCCTGCAACCGTCACAGTCCCCTTCTTCGTCGGATGATGAAATTGGCGGTGACTACCTCTCATTCTCACCTGATACCATCCATCAGCCTCAAGCAGCTCGATAAGCTCTTTCACCTTCATGCGTAGAAGTTTGCTCCCGCGCTAATTCTGCGAAATTAGGGGTCAGGGTACAATTGCAGCGGGGTACTCAGCCCGTTTCGGCAGGCCCCGCGTTTCCCGTTTCAGCCGTCTGCCGACCTGGCTGCCAATTTCTTCTAGGCCGCGGTTAGCCCGACCTTGCCGAGCTTCACATGCTGTTTGGCGTGCCAGAGATCGTGGTTGTACTGCATGGCAAGCCAACTCTCCGGAGAACGGCCAAGCGCCTTGGCCAGGCGTAGCGCATTTCATGGCTGATACGGCTCGTACCCGTCAGAATGCGATTCAGCGTTGAAGCAGCCACACCGAGTTTTCCGGCCAGTTCGCGGCCGCTCAGATTGTTGGGCTCCAGATAGACCTGGGTAATGAACTCGCCGGGATGGAGAGGATTGTGCATCGCCATTCGTGGTAGTCCTCATAATCCAAGACGCAATGGTGACCTTGACGTTTTCGTCCCTGAAGACCAGTCTTCTGGCCGTGGCAGGAAATTAGGAACCACCCTTAGGTCTCCGAAGAGTTCGTCGGCACATCTGATTTTCTTGCCCATTATTGTGTCCGTCTTTCGCACCCTCTAACCCATGGCTAGCTGGCACGGCGCCGTTGACCAGGCCCTGGTGAACGACGTGGTAGACCCGATGCCTTCTGGGCAACTTCAACCAGAGAATGCAGCGCCTTGTTGACCGACGCTGAATTGGGAAAGATCCTCGCGACATCAGCATCCAACACCACCACGTTGGAGCTTGCCTTGACACGTTCATAATACTTCCCACGCACTAGCTTCCCGAAGTCCGATCGCTTGTACTCAGACCGAAGCTCATCAGCTTTGGAACTACCCTTCTTCATAGATTCGCCTTTCCCGTTGGGTTACCGCACGGGCGCTAATGATGCGACTTGCATCCCGGCGCTCGGTGTGGGCTACAACTAAGAGCCGGCCTGCTGATGACACTCCAAAGGTAACCATGCGTGCTTCACCTTCGGAGTGATCGGGGTCGGCACCTGTCGCCGCGAGTGGATCATGAAAGATGCTGGCCGCTTCGTCAAATGAAACCCCGTGCTTGAGCAGATTCTTTCTTGCCTTGATGGGGTCCTATTCGAACCGCATAGCTGAATTTTACGCGTATTCCCCTGGTGAGGTCCAACACTGTTTAGGCCGATCCACAGAAGATCTGGATTCGCAGAGCTCGGCCCATCTATCACCCTACCGGTCGTTGAGAGCAAGACACCATAATCGCTGGTATTTCAATGAGAAACGAGGTTAGGTGCTCCTGACCTCGCGAAGCATCGACCCTCTTCTTCATGGATCTGGCGTCATCTCACCCGAAGGGTTGGGACTCATAGCCACCCTACAGGAGCAGATGATCGCCGTTGGACAAAGCCTCATTGCACACGGTCTGCCATGCCCCAGCCCTGTGTTTTTGTGCCGAACCCAACACGAACGGAACAAGGTTTTGGAATAGCGGAAATGGGTCCAGCGTATCCATGACCTGGAAGTGAAGATGCGGCTGGAGAGACGCGCCCGAATTCCCGACCCTTCCCAGTACGTCCCCGGGTCGCACACGGTCGCCTGGTCGGACAAGTATGGAACCGTTCCGAAGATGTGCGTACAGAGGGAAGACGTCGCCGCATTTCACAATGACGTAGTTTCCGCCCAGTGCGGAGAACGGCGGAACGGGCTTGGGTCCGAAGCACATGAGACGGAATAGATCCTTCGCCATACAGAGCTGTTGGCGATCAGGCATGCCGTCGCTCGCGGCGGCTACAGTTCCCTCCATGACCGCCAAGACGGGTTGGTTCCAAGCCAGCGTGGACTCCACTGAGATAGTGGACACAATATGGCGGAATAAGCTGGTTCCGGTGTAAGGAGACTTTCCGTCATCCACGGTCAAGAAATCGCACGCGAGCTTCGGGTGACCCGGCGGATTGAAAATCGCCCATTGGCCGCGGACAGGAGGATGGAGCGAAATTGGCTGCCTCATGATAATGCCAAACGTTACAGCTCCATGATCATTCCGTTTTGGACACCCCCGCGTTCATCCCCACTTTTAGTTGCTCTTTCAGCCCGCCACCCTGTTGGGGAATGACACTTCGAGCACCACACACCCGACATCGGTCTTAAACGGACCATGACGTTCTCCGGGAGGGCGGCTTGCGTACTCTCCCGCCTCAAGCCAACGATCGAAGGCGTGGTCGTACAGCCGCCCGCTGACAATAAATACCTCCTCAGGATATGCATGGGTCTTCCCCCCGAAAGACGACGTATCCGCACCCGGCAGGAAGCGGGTCAGTCTGGTGTATTCGCCCGTCACCGGATCGATACTCAGCGTGATCTCCTCGGCCATCCCCTCCAGACCTTTGATGGGAGTCCAGCGGGTCCGTTGGTCGGGAGCCAACGGGTTCCAGTAGGTTGTGGTCGATTTCGACATTCCAGCCCCGGCATAACGTGGAGTATGGCGGCTCACCAAATTGAAATCGATTTGTGCAAGAAGCGGATATGATACTTTCTACCCGTCAGCACGCGACCGATTGTTCCGAGCTTAACGCCATAATTGTTGGCGTTTGAATGAGATGCGGCTGGGAACCAGTTAGGATCGGTTCATAGTCGGACCGGCATAACACGCCGTGGCCGTCGCTCAATGCTCGGTCCCCTCTGGCAGTTCTAAGGCCGCCAGGTCGGCGTAGGTTTCCAATGTTCGTCGTGCTGCTTCTTCATCCAATCGGCTGATGGCAAAGCCGACATGGACGATCACGTAGTCGCCCACCCCTGCTTCCGGTACGAACGCTAATGAGACAGATTTGGTGATCCCGCCGAACGACACTGTCGCGGTGCGAAGGGTGTCATCCTCAATGTTCAGGACTCGTCCAGGGACTGCCAGACACATTCTAGGCTCTCCCTCCCATGTCGACCGTCAATTTCAGTTGCTGAGCAGCAACCACGGCCTGCCCAAGTGAGAGCCCGCCGTCGTTGGGTGGAACCAGCGCATGGCTATAGACAGTAAATCCTGCTGCCTCCAACTGTTGTCTCACGAGTGACAGCAGCAGCCGATTCTGAAAACAGCCGCCGGTCAGGACGACGCGAGGCAAGCCAGCCGCTTGGGCCAGGCGCACGGTCGCTTCGGCAAGGCCGACATGAAATCGTGCGGCTATCTTCTCACGGCGATAACCTTTGCAAAGATTATCCAGCATGGCACTGATCATGGGACGCCAATCGACCGTCCACTTGGTGTCTGGACTATCACTGGGCACCAGATCCATTGAATATCCTTCGACGGTGACTCCACCAGCCTCCACTTCTTGCTCCCCAGCAAACTGGACCGCCATAGCTGCCTGCCCTTCAAAGGATGCCTGATGGCACAGGCCGGTGAGCGATGCGACCGCGTCGAACAGACGCCCCATGCTCGTCGTCCAGGGTGACGCGACGCCGGACCTCAGTACGCTTGCCAACTTCTCACGTTGATCGTGCATCACTCTCCAAGAAGGAAGCTGGTGCTCCAGCATGTCTTCACCCATGAGCTCCCACAACACAGCAGCTGTCGAGCGGCTGGGCTCTTTCATGGCTGCTTCTCCGCCTAGCAAGCGAAAGGGCCGGAGATGTGCGAATCGGCTGAACTGCCGATAGCTCGCGATCAAAAATTCTCCGCCCCACACCTGGCCATCCCCTCCATACCCGGCCCCGTCCCAGACGATACTCAACACCTCGCCGTCAAGCTTGTGTTCCGCCATGCAGGAGGCCACGTGAGCATGGTGATGCTGCACTGAAACCAACGGAACAGACAGAGTCGCAGCTAGTTCTCGCGCAAAACTGGTCGAGCGATAGTCCGGGTGGAGATCGCAGGCAATGGCCTGAGGTTTAACATGAAGGAGCCGCTGGAGATCTGCGACTGCCTGTCGGAAGGCCCTGTCTGCTTCCAATGTAGAAAGATCTCCGAGATGTTGGCTGAGCACGACACGATTGCCCGTCAAAACAGCGACTGTGTTCTTCAGGTGTCCGCCCACGGCAGAATCATCAACCGGCCTCGCGATCGGCCGGTCATGTACGAGCAGTGCATCGGCGATCCCTTTCAGTCGAACCACGGCTTCTCGCTCGTCGGTCACGATCGGTTCTTCGGATCGATTGCCGCTCGTGGCAACCATAGGACGCCCGAGCGACGCCATTAAGAGGTGATGGAGCGGCGTTGCCGGCAACAGCACGCCGAGATAAGGATTGCCCGGTGCCACGGCATCGGCGAGGGCTGCATCTCGCCGCTTCCGGGCTAAGACGATCGGTGCTTGCGGCGAGCAGAGCAGATGCTCCTCTTCCACAGACAACTGACAGTAACTTCTGACTGCCTCAATCGAAGGAAACAGTACTGCAAACGGCTTCTCCGGCCTTCGTTTCCGATCGCGCAAGAGCTGGACGGCTTCCGCCGAAGTGGCATCGACCCAAAGTTGGAAACCGCCCAATCCTTTCACTGCGACGATGCGTCCTTGTTCCAGCAGAGCCGATGCCCGCCGCAGAGCCTCCTCATGGCCCGCAATTTCATGACCCTGCTCATCCCACAAGTACAGGCGCGGACCACACTTGGGACAGGCGATTGGTTCCGCATGAAACCGGCGATCAACCTCGGTTTCATATTCAGCGCGACAGCTAAAACAGAGTTCGAACCCAACCATCGTCGTATTGGAGCGTTCATATGGAATCGCTGTGAGCAGGCTATAGCGTGGGCCGCACTGCGTGCAGGTGAGGAACGGATACCGAAAGCGACGGTCCTTTGCATCGAAGAGTTCGCCCAGACAGGCTCGGCACGTCGCAAGGTCCGGTGGAATGACAAGGGTTCGTTGACCCGACTCAGCACGTGAGACGATCGAAAAGCTCACGTCCTCACGTATAGTAATGACGCTGGTGCTCATCGCCTCAATGGAAGCTAAAGCTGGCGCGTCGGTGCGCAACCGCTGAAGAAACGTCTCAATCGCCGGTAAGTCTCCTTCTACTTCGATGAACACACCATTTCTAGTGTTCTGCACCCATCCAGTCAACCCTAGCTCGCGAGCCAGCCGATAGACGAATGGGCGGAACCCCACTCCCTGCACCGTTCCTTCCACCTCAACCCGCAGACGTTGCGCAAGGAGGTTTCTCATTCCTGTACTACCAACTCATGAAGCACGACTTCCAACGCGGATGGGTCCGTGATCACCAGCCCTCCGCAGGTTGAACAGGTGTCATCCAACCCCGTCACGACCGTGCCCCTCTTGCATGTAAGACACCAGGCATCAGTTGGAATAGGAATAACCTCCAGCTCCGCGCCTTCGGCACTCGTACCGCGAGCGGCCAATCCGAATGTCGTCTGGAGTGTTGCGTGATCATGGGTCAGTAGATGAGAGCGCGCGCTGATTTTGAGCCGCACGACCGAGAGCTTTGCGTTTTTCGTTCCATCCAACTCAGCCTCCACAGCCTTTACGACTTGCGTCATCAGATGGAGTTCATGCACGGTAGGCCTCACAGTCCTGGACGATCTGGTCCACGACCTGCTCCAACGCTGTGCCCACCAGAGGCGAGAGCGGTTGGCCCGCTTCCGTGTTACCAGCTTCAACTCCATACACAATGACGGTGGCCGGAAGGACGCCCATGGCGCGGGCTAGCTCGAGCGCATCCACCGTGCCGAGAGCATGGCTGGAGCGAGGAAAGATCTGGCCACCGATCGGACTCACCGAGGCATCAAGTCGATGGACGGTGCCCGGAGCCTGCCCACTCCTCGCAGCATCAATGAGGATCACGGTGCACGCGCCTTTCATCAATTCCATGAGGTCAACCCCCGCCATCTCCGCCTCGATCACCTGGACGTGGTTGCCGACTTCTTGTCGGAGTCGGCGGGCCGCCATGAGGCCGACCCCGTCGTCTCCTCTGAATTCATTGCCAAGCCCGATG
>JARFPM010000065.1 GCA_030444405.1 Nitrospira sp. | reverse complement strand
AGTTGCTGAAAGAGCTGATCCCTATGTCTTCGCTGAATACTTCGGTAGCCTAAGCCTGACGTCTCCCCCAAAAACGACGACACCTGAAAGATAGAGCAGACTGCCGTCGTTTTTTGGGGAAGACATCACGCTCGGTCGTGAGTGGCGTGGCCGAGGTCGAAAAGAATCCGCGCAACAATCGAGTGCGGCCCGTGTAGGACTAGACCCTGCTTTGAAAATGCCGCTGCTGTCTCTTAGCAGGTTGCGGGAAAACGCCGTTTGATGCGCTCGATGAGTTCTCGTTGAGCAAACAGGCCCGGGCAGGCCTTTGTTCTTGTTTGTTGGAGGCCGTGTCCAGCATCGAGCCTCTACGGCAGGCAACGGATGTCGCCGCAGGGCTTTGCGCGGTCGTGCCGCAGCCTCCACCAGATTGCGGATGCGCACCAGATTGTACACCGCCCCGGCAAAGGTGAACATCCAGCTGACTCGCCGCACACCACGGAGCTTGACCTTGCGCAACAACCCTACGGTTTTCAACCAGCCGAAGACCTCTTCAACCCGTTTCCGTTTCTGTTGACTGATCGTCTAGCCGGGGTGCCGCGTGGTCGGGCCATCAATCGCCCTGGCACGGTTCGTCGTATGCTGGGCCACATGCGGCGTGACCTGCCGCGCCCGCAGATCCTGAACGAATTGGTGGGGGTCATAGTTCTTCTCGCCGCCCAGCGTGATGCGTCGGGTGGAGGACTGGGCCTCGACCAAGGCCACCGCCTCCTCCCGCTCCGCCGTCCCGGTTGCCGGCGTCACCGTGGCGTCGACGACCAAGCCGTTCCGGTTCTCCATCAACACATGGCCAAGAAAGCACAGCTTCGCCTCCTGGCCCGCGGCCTTCTTCTACAGCCGGCCTTCGGGATCGGTGGTCGACGCGTGCGTGGCATTCGTCCGCCGCTCGACCCGGAAGTCCACACTCGGGTTGCCCAGGTCATCAGTCGGCGGCGGAGCCTCGGCCTTCTTTTGAAAACTCTTCTGGCCCGCCCAGGCCTCGATCAGGGGGCCGTCGACGGTGAACTGCTCATCGGAGAAGAGGCGCTGGGCCGTCGCGTGCGCCAAGACCTGCTCGAAGAACGCCGTGGCCACCGCGCCGAAATCCAAGTCAAGAAAACAGCAGCCTATCTGAACTTCACATGTTTTAGCTGGCGGAAGAGTGAAACGTAGGGATAGGCGAAAGATTTCCGACACATTTTCATTTTCTCGCGTGCATGCACGCGAGAAGTCAATAAAATTGCTCTCTAACCCTTATCTATTCCATGCTAAACAATGGAAGGTTTTCTCGATAGCACTGGCATGGCGCGTGTCCCGCCGCAGAAGGATTCCTAAGCAGGGCAAGCGACCTTTAAGGAATCGCTGGCGCATCTGTGGATATAGACACAGCGACAGTGGAGTGACTTGGCGATTGCGCGCACGACCCCGGCAATCTTGGGACTGTTTTTCCTGGTTACCTTGCTGGCTGATCAGTTGATGGGGGGAAAGGGCTTCCGGTCCGTCAAGCGGGCTGGCACCAAGAGAGTCAGCAGAACCTCTCGGTTGCCCTTGCAAGACAGCATTTGTGGCAGCAGGCCCATTTTTCGATGTCGTACAAAGAGAATGAGAGCGTGAAAATACTGCACTCACTGTTCAAAACGCTTGACCGATACGCTTAGCGTGATTGGATAAAGTCGAGCTCAGTCCACGGGCGCTGGAATCTGGAACAGAATGGCACGCTCATCAGCCCAGACCTTTCGCCATGTCTCGGGTGGTGAATCAACAAAGGGAGGACGTCTGTAGTTATACCAACTGGTTATGGAATCGGCCCGGCGTTTATCAATGAGCACGTATGCCCCACCTTTCATGGCTGCTACAGTTAGCTTCTCGTATGGTATTGTTGTCTCCGTAGAACGTACCAGCGTTCCATCGCGAAAGAAGGCTAAGTTGTAGACGGTCATGTAGTCTGTATATACAATGTCGGTTTTACGCAATTTTCCCGCGACAGCACGTTCCGTGGCATCAGGCCTTGACGTAAGGACGTGCAACATTTTGGGCGCACTCTGGAGAGAAAATACCGCGATGAGGGTCCATGCCAAAAATGCTCGTTCTCTACGGACCGCGCTGTCGGGTCCAGATACAAAGAGATCAGCAAGAAGACCGGCGCACAGAAGCACCGACGGAAGCATCAATGGAAACAGTAATCGATCAGCTATCGGCTGAGGGCGATAGGTCTCGAACGAAGATGAAGCGAAGTTATACATCAGCACAAGACTGACAAACCAAATGCCAGGCATCGCATATTTGTAATGGCGGAAGACGACGGCCCACGCGAGGGCAATCGCCGCGAAGATCGGCAAGGCATTGAGAGAGTGAAATATTCCCCAGGGGCCATATACGACCAGCCTCTTGAATAATGCCTTAGCATACTGTCCGCTCTCCCAGCCGTGAACTGGCGACGATTGTTCAAAGCACCAGGTGTTGTTGTAGTCACAAGCATCCTTGATCACATGAAAGTGCCACAATGGATCACCCGTAATGGTGCGATAGGACAGAGCTTCGGCAAAGAGGACCGCCATAGAACCAATGCCGACGGAAATCAACCAGCCTACTCTTGTCCTGAGCGGCGCCTCGCGACGGAGGAACAGAATGAGAATGCCCACAAAGGGAACGAGGTATGAAACAGACTCCTTGCAAAGCCATGAAATGCCGAAGAAGACACCACCAAGAAGCGTGTACGCAGTAGAATAGCTCACTCGATCCCTCCTCATACCGAAATATGTGAGCACGACCCCAACATTGGCCCACAAAGCTGCGGGGACGTCGGGCTGGAGGATCGATGCATGTTGAACGTCATACGGGAGTATTGCCAAGAGCCCCATGCCAAGCAAACCGGCAAGAGGTCCGTAGAGACTTCGAGCCAGAGCGTATGCGAGTAACAAAGTAACGACACTTGCGAAGAACGCGTAGGCTACGAGTGTCAGCTCAGAAAGACCAAATGTCTTGATAAGGAGAGCGAGAGGGCCGTACACGCCAGGACGTGCGAGAATGTTCTGTGGACCATTCCAGCCAGCATAGCCTGGGAAGTGGAGAATGCCATGTGCTAAATCATTTGCTAGACCAGCATATGCGCGCGGATCTTCACCACTGTATCCTTGGAAGCCTGCTACCCGAAGGAGTAGTGCTATTGAGATAAAGCCAGCAAAACCTATCCAATGAACGACAGAACGTGGTGAGTTGAGAAGTTTCAGAATGTCTGCCATAGAGTGAATACCTTCAGCGAACGGTTAACCAAAGAGCAATGAGTGCTATTGACCTTGATCGAACGCTGCACGATAAGCGCCTTATCAAGATTCTGGGCGTCTTCCTTGATTCACGACCCGGCCAGGAAATCGAGATCGCGGTACACTGCCCTGGCCTTGCTATAACTCGGTTTTACAAAGTTCTTCATTCCCTCAAAATTTTCATCTAGACGTGCCATACTCGGCCTCTCGGAACGTCCACCACCGATTACCGATGAAATTCCAAATGGCTACGATACCAGTGGCGAGTACTTGGCCCACCACATAGTGTAGCCTCAGACCATATATTGCAGACGAAAGCACGAGGGCGTTAAACCCCAATCCGAATATGGCAACTGTGAAGAACTTCATTATCGTGTGTTGGTGAGAACTGTTACTACGAAAAATATAATGGTAGCTAAGAGCATAGTTCACTAGTGCACCTACTATGAAACCGAGGGTAGAAGAAACAACTGGCCCTCCACCTAGCTCCACACCCAACACTAACACAAGGTAATGAACGAGCGTCCCTAAAGTCCCAAGGGCACAGAACAACACAAATTGCCCCAGTAGTGTCCTGAGTCTGAAGTTGAGAGAATATTTCATTGATCCTAGTGTCCTAAGTCTGAAATTCGATGACGAAATTCGTTATTTGAAAATCTGAGAAATCAATCCTTTGGGCTCAGGGAATTATGCTGCCAACTTTAGACTCAGGACACTAGGCCATTGATTTCTCGCATATTACTCAGAAGTCAGAAATACAGGCAACACTCGGATGCTTGAAGAAGGACCGTACCAGGGCGGGCTGGCGACCGATCTCCGTCAGCTACCTGGTGACTCGCGCCTCGAGGGTTTCGCCCTTCTGCAAGGGCCATCGGGCCTCGCCGGTCCGTTTCGCGTAGCTCCAAACCAGTTCGTCGGGATTGAGGTCGGGGGCATAGCCGGGCACATAATGCACGGTTAGGGTGCCGTGGCGCTCTGTGACATATTGGGTGACCGCCTTCGTCTTGTGCGCCGGCAACCCATCCAGGATCAGATGCAGGGGCCGACGTCGGCCACGCAGCATCCGGCGCAGCAGGGTGACGAACCGCTCGCTGGTCAGCTCGCCCGCATAGGTGGCGAACCAGAACGCCCCCTTGGCACTGATCGCCGAGGCGGCACTAATGCCCTGGCGCTGGCCGGGGACCGAGATGACTGAGGTCTGGCCCTTGGCCCCCCAGGTTGGGCCGTGTACCGCATTGGCACGAAAGCCGGACTCGTCCCAGAAATAGATCTCGGCCTTGTCCCGCTTCGCGGTGCGCACAATCGCCAGATACGTCTCGCGCTGCCTGCGCGCAATCGCGGCGGGATCGCGCTGGTAGGTGCGCTGCAACGGCTTCTGCGGCGTCAGCCCCTGGCGCGCCAGTACCGTCCCGATTGACGCCAGGCTCAGCCGCACCCCAAATCGCCGGATGATCAATTCACGCACGATCTGGCGCATCCAGAGGCCAAAGTCAAACCCATATTGCATCGGATTCTTGCCGTTGATCCAGCGAAACACCTGCCGCTCCTGTCCTGCACTCAAGGTCCGGGGCCGCCCCGTAGCTGGACGGGCCGCTAAGGCCTTCAGACCTTGGCCGCGACGGCGGGCTGTCTTGAGCCAGCGGTAAATCGTACAGCGATGAAACCCATGGCTTGCCATCACCGCGCGAGGGCGCTCGCCCTCGCGCACCCTCGCCACCGCCATCGTGCGGATGGTTTCCAAGGTCCGGTGATCAAGTGTGCGTCCGTCTCGCCTCATCGTGAGCCGGAGCCTCGCACATTCAGAGCCTGTTGTCTATATTACTGACTGGTGAGTAAGTGCGGAAAAACGAGCACGAATAAGGCGAACACACGGAGAGGATAAATCGGCGCATCCCCCCGCAATCGATCAACAAGATACGATATCAGTTGAAACGAGAAGAAGCTGATGCCAATGGGCAAGACAAGATTAGCGCGGGGCAATTGAAATCCACTCGCCGTTTCAATCAAACCGACGACGAAATCCAAATACTTGAACGTGGCAAGCGAGGTAAGATTGAGAAGGTATACTGCTCCCCTGTAAGGCAAGAGATGCCTGAACTGAGTAGACTGTGGCTGATCCACCAAGGAGGGATCAGCCATGAAGCAACGGAAGTGGGACGCGAAGACCACATGTACCATCGTGCTCGAGGGGCTCAAGGGCAAGCCGGTCGCCACGATTTGTCAGGACTATCAGATCAGCCAGACCCCGTATGACCAGTGGCGCGATCAATTTCTCGCGAACGTACCGAAGACGTTTGACGTGGCCCAGCAGACGGAACGTGAAGCACGCCTACAACGCGAGAATGCTCGGCTGAAGAGCCTCGTGGGGGAATTGACGCTGGAGCTCAGAAAAATCGACACGGCGGGGTGGTCATGAGCCGGCCCACCTCGGAGACTATCGCAAAACGGAACGAGTTTGTCGTACAGCGCATCCGGACCCTGAAAGCCGAGCATCCGTTCTGGGGCTAGCGGCGCATCTGGGCCCACCTGCGGTTTGCAGACGGACTGCGAATCAACAAGAAACGCGTGTTGCGGTTGATGCGGGCTCATGCGCTGCTGGTCAAGCCAAACTACAGGTTAAACGCGACGCGGACGCCGAGCCGGAGCAAGCCACGCCCTACGGCACCGCAGCAATGGTGGGGCATCGACATGACCAAGGTCATGGTCGAGCCCCTTGGCTGGGTGTATGTCGCGATCGTGCTGGACTGGTACACCAAGAAGATTGTCGGCCACTATGCCGGGCTTCAAGCGAAGAGCACGCACTGGCTTCTGGCGCTGGAGCAGGCGGTGCAGCGCCAATTCCCGGCAGGGGTTCAGGGCCAGGGGCTGTCGCTCATGAGCGACAATGGGTGTCAGCCCACGTCAGTCGCCTTCATGAAGACCTGTGCGACGCTCAGAATCACGCAGGCGTTCACGAGTTATAACAACCCGGAAGGGAATGCGGACACTGAAGGAAGAACTCCTCTGGCTCCGTGAGTGGACGAGTCCACTGGAGCTGGAACGCGCCCTGGCGGCGTGGGTCGACTGGTACAATACAAGGTATTTGCATTCGGCGCTCGGGGATCGGACGCCGTGTCAGGTCGAACAACAACGTAGCCACAGTACTCAGTTCGTGGCCGCTTGACAAATGGGGAGCACTACAAAGGATTCCAATTCGCAGCGGTGCCGACGAACGGCTACGCTCGTGCCATGTTGCAAGAAACCAGGTGGCGCCAATTTGACCAAGCATGAGAGGAAGGAACCGGCGTCCCACCATGAATAAAAAAATAGCGACGATGCGATCAAGACCCAATGCCGTGCCCGCTCCGAGCCTGCAACAGCATAGTAACTAGCAACCACTACAGGCAAGAAAGCTAATACATAGAATTGCGACTGAAAGAGCATCGTTACCGATGTTGACTCTTAAGAATGCACGAGATTCTGAAGAGCCTGAAGCATTTTCTAGCGACCTGTCTCAATGGGAGGTGACTTTGAAGGTATTGCCAGCGAGGATGAGCCCCTCGGTGCCGTCGGCAAGCTTGACCTTGAAGCCGTCAGAATCCTGCCCGTGATACACTCCGGAAGCTGACTCAAAGCTATGAGAGCAAGGCCTGATCACTGTTATCGGGAAAGATGGGCCCTATGCCTTGATCAGCCCAGAGACCTCACAGATCATGGTGACGTCTCTCTACGGCGCCAAAAAATGGAAGTGAGTCCCGAAACGATTATCCGGGCCGTGAAGAGATGAAAACCGCCGCGCGTCGAGCCTTCCTGGATGACTTCATCGCGGCAACGTCCCCAGAATATCTCCAGAGTATCCGTGAGGCTCATCGTGACTATAAAGCAGGCCGTGTGAAGTCTCACACCCAAGTGTTTGGTCGGTGACACACCGGCTGGTCGTTACCTAATCACACCATCAAGCCGATGTCGGCTTGTTAAGAAAATGGTCCAAGAAGAGCAGGGCGACTGTGCGATCTATGCAGCCGATCGTTTCCGATGGGCTGGGCCTTTGACGGAGCGCCGAGATGGCTGAGTTGACTTGCCGGCGGCATCACACAGGAACCGCAAGGCTCGGTTTACGGAGGCCGAATCCGGAAATACTTTTGACAACTCTGGATCAACAAGCACAAGATTTGTTCCCGCCATTGCTTGCTTATAATATTTCCCCCGCATGCCCTTTTTCAGCTTTGTCAAATCGTACTCAGGTCGGAGATCGTCCATCGCTTTAGAGAAGGCCTTCCGCATACTGTTTCCTTTCTTTTGGTGTTGCCTTCCTCGCACTTATGATTCGAATCCGCTCTCCGCGATCACAATGAGCGAGGAACAACACCCGCCCCTGTGTCGATAGACCAATAGTAATTTCTCGTGGCTCTTCATCTGAATGGTCTGGATCCTCAAAGGTCAGTGCGTCTGTATCCTGAAATACCAAAGCCGCCTCCTCAACAGATACGCCGTGCTTCCGTCAGTTTGCTTCAGCCTTCCTCGGATTCCACTCATACCTCACGGGTTAAGATAGCATGTCTCAATGTCCTTAGCGAATAGGCGACCACCTTGAGGAAAATGGGTCGAGAGCATTCTCTTATCACGTGTCTCACCGCGACGCGACTTTGAAGGTATCGCCAGCAAGGATGAGCCCCTCGGTACCGTCTGCTAGCTTGACGTGGAACGCATCGTAATCCTGACCGTGATATGTCCCGACGGCTTTGGCTGTATCACCAGCCTTCAACGTTTTGAAAACCCTCCCTGGTTCCAGCTTGGCGCTCGAAGATTCAGGAGAACTTGGTGACCGCTCTATGCTGCGAACCTCCGTCGGCTTTTCGATCATGAGGATCGTCTCGCGATTGTCGCATCCAATTGGGATGACGGCACTAAGAGCCAATAGCGTGACACCCATGAGTCGGTCACGAAGTCGACTTTTGACAGCGTTCGGCCACATACTTTCTGCGTACTCCCCTCAATAAATAATCCCGCCGACCACCCAATGCCGGTCATCTGGCACATCGATCAGCAACCTGGTGAGATTCATTGTAGCCAGCTGCGAGCCGATTTCATCCTCCGTAAATGCAGCACGCAGCGAATTGTAAAAATCACGACGCAAGATGTCCGGCTCATGGGCCGCATACTGATCGACGATGGTTTGTGCCGCTTCTGGCGAGTCTGGTCGAAGCAGATCCATCACCAACACCGGTGCGCCGGGCTTCACCAGTTGGCGCAGCTTCTGCCAGAACTGTAATGGGTTCGGCAGATGATGGAGCAGACTGTTGGAAATGACGGCGTCAGCGATTCGTGTACCAGCCACCTCTTCATACCGTTCGCAGCGCAACGTAATGCGGTCCGCCAGCGCCGTTTGCTGCACAGCTTGTTCGCCCAGCCGAATCATCGGAGCCGAGGCATCGACGCCGATAACTTGGCAAGCCGGATAGAGCTTGGCAAATCGAATCGCAATATCGGCCGGACCGCAACCGAGATCCAGCACATGCCCCTGCGAAAACTCCGGAAAGTAGTCCTTGAAGCGATCGACGAATCCTTGATTCTCTTCCGCGAAATCGGCACATGCATAGGCCTTCGCTTGCAAGAGATCATCCATCAGCTCTGATTCCAATACCCGCGTCATCATGCCTTCACCTCACAAGAGCACACGACCATCCTTGGCGCCGGACCAAACCGACTTCGCATCTTGACCAAACCCGCCCAGATTGCTATACAAGCACAACTAGACATTTAGGGTTACTTACTGGCCAGCAACGAAAGGGACGCTTGTGAATAAACAGGATCTCATCGATTCAGTCGCAAAAACCGCCGACCTCTCTAAAGCCTCGGCCGCCCGCGCAGTCAATGGAGCCTTGAACGCCATCACCGCCAGTTTGAAAAAGAAGCAACCTGTGTCCCTCATCGGATTCGGCACGTTCAAGATCACCAACCGCGCGGCCCGTACCGGACGCAACCCGCGCACCGGCAAGGCAATTAGAATCAAAGCCGCCAAGGTGCCCAAGTTCAAGCCCGGCAAAGCCCTGAAAGACTCCGTCAATTAACAGATAACACAGGGCGATCAGACAGAGTAGGCCTCGCAGGAATTCGCTTCTCGTGTGGCTCTATTCACGATCGCCTTCCCATTCGATAGTGACTGCATCTCCCGGTCGTACCACGCCACCGCACAGCACTTTTGCATAGACACGACTCCAGCCGGGATTGAGTTTCTGTGAAATGCGCGAGAAGTCCTCGTCCCGAAACCATTGCCTATTGTGGCTGCAAGGCGTCGTATAGCTGGTCACTTCGAGCTGAATATCGGGGCCGATGCTCAACCGTACGCCAGGTCGGACTAAGTCCCAGTCCAATCTGGACAAGGTCAAGTTTTCCCCTGACGATCCGGCATCAATCGGATGACCTTCTTCTTGAAGTTGCTCAATGAGCTCGAGCGAAAATAAACAGACAGCCCGGTCGGGTCCACCATGGAACTTGAGATTGCGCTGGCGATCACCGTCCAACCCCCGTTCGCTCACCTGAGCTTCCCACACAGGAAGCTTCGGGACTCCGCCGTCGGACACATTGATCTGATGCACATGCGGATAGGGCGGCCTGGTCGACATCGTCACACCCCACCCTCGCACGATTCCGGCCTCAAAAACTTCAATGCCACCCAACCTTCCGCTTCATGTCGCTTTACTCGGGCAAGGCCGAGGCCGGAGAACCGTTCAACGATCTCAGCCTCTTGCTCGACCAGAATACCGGAGACCATGATTCCTGCTCCTCGCAACGCAAAACCTGCCAAATCGTCGGCAAGATTCACAACCGTCTGCCGATCAAGATTCGCAAGCACAAGATCGGGAGTGGTCCGGTACTGTGGCAGATCGGCCAATGTTCCGCACACGATGTTGATCCGATCACGCAATTTATTTTGCGCGATATACTCGCTTGCACAATCCACGGCGACAGGATCAATCTCAAGACCAACAGCAGATGCTGCACCCAGCTTGACCGCTGCCATGGCCAGGATCGCGCTCCCTGTTCCCACATCCAGGATCTCTTCTCCGCCGTGGATATCCTCTAGCAGCCATTCCAGCAACATGCGAGTGGTCGCATGATGGCCGGTGCCGAACGCCTGTTTGGGATCTAAGATGATCTCGATGTCATGAGGACCAAGCGCGACGGGCTCCCAACTGGGGCGAATGACCACCCGACCGATTTGAAGGGGTTTGACGGAGCGAGCCCACACCTCATTCCAATCCTGAGCCGGCACTCGTGTCACGGACAGAGAAATCTCGTCGCCTGATGGTACAAGATCCGAAAGAACCGACCGCACCGAAGCAAGCCGTTCTCCATTCCATTGCTCCTCCGGCCAATAGAGATGGACCACGCCATCAGCCTCCCAGGCCCCTTGCACGGCGGCATCGTCGAGCCTGCTCAGCAATTCCCCTGCATCGAGATTTTCCTGGACACGGACTTCAACCCAATCATTCGACATCGTGATTCGTCATTCACAGCTCGCGAGCTATCACATCCGCTCAGGGCCCCGGTACGAGAACCTTGCGGACCGTTTCATGATTTGACGTTCCCGTCCGTTCCCAGTAAGGTCGCCTGTTATGGCAAGCTCCCGTATCGCCCAGATCGAGACGATTATCCGGCGTACCGACCGCCTCATTACTCAGAGAACAAAGACCAGTACAATGTTCACGCGATGGCGGCTGGCTATTTTCCTCGTCGGCCTCGTCTGCACCATAACCCTCTACAAGCTCGACTGGTATCACAGCGGCAATCTCTCGCTCGCCCTGTTCCTGGCCATCTTTGTCGCAGTGGCTGCCTATCATAACAAGGTTGAGGGCCAGATTCATCGGCTCCGGCAATGCAAGCAGATCAAACTGACACATCTTGCCCGCATCGCCCTGGATTGGGCGGCCATTCCGCCAAGACCAGGCGAAGCTCCGACGTCTCATCCCTACGCCGCCGACCTCGATCTCCTCGGAACTCATTCCTTGGCCCATCTCCTCGACACCACCGTGTCGGACCATGGCCGAGAGCGCTTGCACGGCTGGTTGCTAAACCAACCGCCGCCCCCTTCCCAGTGGTATGCACGGCAGTCGTTGGCGAAAGAACTTGCGCCGCGCTCTTTATTTCGCGATCGATTGGCTCTTGAGGCCAGGCTGACAGGAGACCAAGAACTCAACGGGAAGCGATTGGCCGCGGTGCTTGAACACCCGATCGGCTTGCCTCGCTTAGACGCCATACTTGCCGTCCAAAGCGTCCTTGCCCTTGCCACGATCGGCCTTGCCTCGGCTTCAATGCTCGGCCTGCTTCCCGGGTATTGGATGTTCTCATTTGCGGCCTATGCGTTGATCTATTTTCTGACCGATCAAGGGGAAGAGTTGCTGGAACATGCGGTCGGCCTGCACCATGAGACCGAACGACTTGCCATAGTCCTCGGTTACCTCGAGCGGCACGCCCAGCGACAAGGCACCGCCCTCGCCTCGGTCTGTACGAATCTGATAGGTGGAGCCAGTCCCACGCTGCACCTCCACCAAGCCGCACGGACGCTTCATGCCATCAGCATCAAAGCCCATCCCCTCGTCCATCTGGCCGTCAACGCGTTGTGCCCGTGGGATCTGTGGTTCACACGACGACTGATTCACACCCAGCACAAGATCAAGAATGCGCTCCCTCAGTGGTTGGATTGCCTGGCAGAAGTCGAAGCGGCATCGGCTCTGGCTACCTTTGCCTATCTCCACCCCAATTACGCATGGCCCGATCCCCTCATTGAAACCGGCGTACAGAACGGCACACCTCCTTCCTTCCACGCCGACCGACTCGGCCATCCGTTATTGCCGGCTAAGACCCGTGTTGCCAACGACGTTCATCTGAAAGGACTCGGCTCGATTCACCTGATCACCGGCTCCAACATGTCCGGCAAGAGTACGTTCCTCAGAACAATCGGAATCAATCTCTGCCTGGCACAAGCAGGGGGGCCGGTCTGTGCCCATTCATTTTCGTGGACCTGGAGCCGGCTGGCCTGTTGCATTCGTGTCGATGACTCGCTCGATGCAGGGCTGTCGTTCTTCTACGCAGAAGTCAAACGACTCAAGACCATCCTCAATGCCACCAAGGAATCGGCCTCACCGCCCGTCCTGTTTCTGATCGACGAGATCTTCAAGGGCACCAACAATCGAGAGAGGCTCATCGGCAGCCGGGCCTACATCACCGCACTGTCGCAAGGACACGGCTTCGGGCTTGTGAGCACCCACGATTTGGAGCTGGCGGATCTGGAATCAGCAGTACCAAGCTTGGCCAACGCGCACTTTCAAGAAACCGTCGCCGCGGGCGCGCTTCAATTCGATTATCGACTCAGACCAGGCCCTTGCCCGACGACTAATGCCCTGCGGATCATGGAACTGGAAGGGTTGCCGGTGAAGGAGTCACTGTCGTGAGAGAAGAAGGGCGCTTTCCGTATATCGCGATCTACCGATCAGACGAACCCCGCTAGCGACTCATTACTTCCCGACTCTTTTGTTCCTGTGGGTACACAGGCCGTGACAGAAGTCCGGAAGGGAGCCGAAGCGACCGTTGCCGCACAAGCAAGGAACCACTAAGCCTGAGCCGGTGAGATAGGCTGAAACCATCGAGTTCGTGAGGAATTTCCGAAGGCTTCCTCTCTAGAGAGGCCGGAGGGGTTGCTCGTAGCCGCTTGCAAGACGGCTCGCCATTTACAGTCCGAGACGCCACCATCTCGATGATGTGGCGTTTTATCCCAGTCAAGGCATCTGTCGTGAGGAGAATCACCCTCATATGCCTTGGAACTCTCTAAGCAAATGCGCCTATTTTCTGCAAGAAATGACATACAGGCCATGGCATAGGAGTTGCTGATTCCTAGATAAACACAACTGCGACTAGGAGGAGAGCCCCCCCATGAGGACCCGCTGGCTCGCTGTGTTCTGCCTCACGATAACCGTCGGCCTATTCTGGGACGCTCAGACCTTCGCCGGAGATGATTCTGCCGATGATCGCGTGCAACGCCACTGTTTTGGCCTCATCTGGTGCGTGGAACGATCCGCAGATGGCGTTTCTATCGATGGGTTGCTGTGGTTGTATTCATCAGAAGAACGAGGCAACTACTCCAGGTTGACGATTCGCCCCTTCTATTCCATAGAGGAAGATCCCACAAAGAACCTGTTGCGGCGCAGCATTCTGTGGCCCCTCGGAACCTATGAGCGCAGGGGTGATCAAGTCTGGAGCCACGTCCTCCCCCTCTACTGGCACTCGGAATGGCCCGGCTCCGAATGGACCTTCGTGGCTCCGCTGTACTGGAAATCTATCCATGAGGAGGATGCCTGGTACCATCTGTTTCCCCTGTTCAGCCGCCATACGAGAGGCCAATACTATGCAAGGACTTTCGTGCTGGGTCCGCTGCTGATGATCACAAGGGACAGCCGTACTGACTTGACCCAGTGGGACCTCTTTTTTTTCATCTTCCACTCCCGGCAGGACGTAAATTCGTCGGAGAGCTGGGTGTCACCGATCTATTGGTCCGGCAAAGACCGGGCCAGTGCCACATCCTATCGTTATGTTTTCCCCCTCTACGGTTCTTCCGACAGCGAGACTCAGCATTACCGCTTCTTGTTTCCCTTCTACGGCTCCGATGTTGATACAGAGAAGCACACCAGCCGGCTGGCCCTCCTTGGGCTGCCGCCCTTCAAAGGATCGTACGGAACCACTACCCTCTCCCTCTTCGAGTCTGCTACTTCGCCGGATGAATCCCGCCATCGCCTCTTTCCGCTGTACCAGTACCGGCACGATCTCGTGGCGGATGAAACCGAATTCGACGCCCTCTTGCTCTATCGGCACCTCTCCACGCCCACCCGCGTGGCCGATCGGTTGTTGCCGCTGTGGGACTATGGCAGCGCCACGGACGGGACGGCCTGGAACCTGAGCCTCCTGGGCGTGGATACCTTCGCCCTCTACCATCACCGGCAGACCGAGCAGCGGACGGTCGATCGGCTGTTCCCGCTCCACGACTACCTGCGCGACGGCGCGGCGAGTTCGCTGTCCCTGCTGGGCCTCGCGGAGGTGGCGCTCTACCGCCAGGAAACCAGTCCCACGCTGTTCCGCCATCGCCTCTTTCCGCTGTACCAGTACCGGCACGATCTCGTGGCGGATGCCTCATTGCTCAATGTACTCCTCGTATACTGGCAGGAGCGGTCGCCGGAGCATGCTGCCGACACCCTCTTTCCCTTGTGGCAATACGAACGCCGGAATGACCGTGACGAGAGCCGGTTCAACGCGCTAGGGATTGGAAGATTCTCGCTCTATGAACATCAGAGGGAGACCAGCAGAACCAGCGACCGACTCTTCCCCTTATATCGCTATACCTCAGACCAGGACACCGGCGAGGCCGACTTCTCGTTGTTATGGCCGCTGGTCGATTACAAGAGCCGGCACGGCACAGTCACCTCGGCCAGTCTCCTTTGGTGGCTGATCTCCTACACCCACCCAGATGCCGACCACTCCGCCTTCCAGGTATTCGGCGGCACAAAGATGGCAGTAATCCGGCGGGTCGTCTCACCGCATGAGTCGTTGCTCGAAATAAACCCGGTCATCTCACTATATCGGTATCGAAGTCTACCGGAAGGAGATACGTCATGGGACCTCTGCTATGGGCTCATCGGGATGGACTCGACGAGAGAGCGAACCAGACTGAAACTCTTCTGGATATCTTTCTGACAACACCACCCGGCTGCCTCTCAAGGCTTCGCACAATGAGCTTGGTAGGCTCACTCAGCTTCGACAGCACGATAGAAGCAGCCGAGTTGGAGCAGAGCTACCGGCTCTGTCTTGACATCTTGGTCAACGACCATGCCTTCGAGAGGTAACGTGCTCCATACATTCCTTTGCTCGTTTAAGGCGGTAGTGTTGGTTTGCACTGTGAGCGGCCTCGCCTTGGAAAGTTGTTCGCATCAATCCGGGTTGGTTCTTAGTGGCTTTCACACCACAGAAGCAGCAGTCGAGGCTCCCCAAACGCTTCAGGTGGTGATCTGGAGCAATCATCCGGAGGTTGAACAACCACTTCTGCAATGGCTTGACCAACTTCAACGTCCAGTAGGAAACAACGACTTGGTCCGCAGGGCATTCATGGAGCAGCGCAGGACGTTGCCATGGCCCCCGCACGATCTAGAAATCCTTCAGCTTGCACGGCAGGTTGGTGCTGACGAGGTCCTCATCGCGGAAATCATCATAAAGCCTGCATGCTCCGTAACGTGGTACCCCCATCGTCGGGATGGCGAGGCGGGAGACCTGGTCTACGTCGCCGCCCGCGCTTTCGCGGTCGACACCCAAGCCATGCGGTGGAGTGGGACAGCTGAGTGTACGAAACCTGTGATCGAAGCAGACAAGTTGGCGATCCCGTTGGCAAGGATTGCGGTTGCCACTGGAATGGGCCGGAGTGCCGATGAGCCCCTCCTCCAACGAGACTTTCGCATCTGCAGCGGGTGAGACTCGCGGACCGCAGAATAATGCCGCTTTCCGGTGGTAATGCCTCGCGGGACTCCGGGGGACCACTTGAGTTGGAGCGAGGCACTGGCCGACCACATACAATCGGGTAACAGGAATCTTGCTTGTTCATGAGTAACTAACGGAGGAGCTCGATACCTTATGGTTTTGGAGGTTATTTTCCTGATATTGCTTCAGGGTGTACCGGGGGCTATTACTCAGTTGGTTGAGTTGGTGGGGTGGGCCAGTCCTGGAGGGGGCGATCCCTTGGCTGGCTGCTGGTTCACTCTTGTCCAAAACAGCTTAGACGTTGGGTCATCCAACGGTGTAGGGTGCCAGTGAATCGCCAAACCCACCTGCACCCAACCGAAGGAGACCCAACGTGAACGCATCATGCAGCAT
>JARFPM010000135.1 GCA_030444405.1 Nitrospira sp. | reverse complement strand
GATGCGGGCCTGTATGACCTGGTGCTCGACCCGGAGCATCTGTCATTGACGATCCATGAGTCCTGTGGCCATCCGACCGAACTGGACCGGGCGCTTGGGTACGAAGCCAATTATGCCGGGACCAGCTTCCTGACGCATGACAAACAGGGCAACTTTCGCTATGGCTCGCGACATGTGAATTTAGTTGCCGACAACACCGAACCGGAAACTCTGGCCGCGACCGGTTACGATGATGATGGAGTGGCCTGTCAGCGATGGGACATCATCCGCCATGGAATCTTCGTCGGGTACTGTACCAACCGGGAAGTGGCGCTCAAGATCGGTGAACCTCGCTCGCGTGGCTCGAGTCGGGCCGACGGATGGGGCAACATTCCGATCGTTCGTATTGCCAATATCGGACTGGAGCCAGGCGAGGCCACGCGTGATCAACTCATTGCCGACGTGAAACGCGGCATCTATATCGAAGGCCATGGGTCCTACAGCATTGATCAGCGCCGCTACAATTTCCAGTTCGGCGGGGACGCGTTCTGGCTGATTGAAAACGGCAGACGAACCCATATGTTGCGGGATGTGATCTACCATGGCATCACGCCGGAATTCTGGAACAGCTGCGATGGAGTGGCTGACCGGTCTTCTCGCCGTCGGTACGGGTTCATTACTTGCGGCAAGGGCCAGCCGGGCCAGTCCGGCTGGATGACCCATGCCGCCTCACCCGCGAGGTTTCGCCAGGTCCACGTGATCCGGGGAGAGGGAAAGTCATGACCGTACTGAGCGGTACCTGGCCGAAGATGACCAGTTGCGACGAGTTTCGCTTTCTGAGCGAGCTGATCCTGACGCGCTCGTCCGCTGATCATACGATCGTCAGTCTTCATGATCACCATGCCGGAACGACCAGATTTGCCAATAATCAGGTCGTTCAGAATATTGATACAAGACGTGGGACCTTGGCAGTAACCGTCGCCTTCGAAGGTCAGCATGGGACCGCTACCACGACGGATTTTACCGCCGGGTCGATTCAAGACACATTGGCGCGCGCCGAACGGATTGCTCGGATCTCACCGGTCGATCCCGAATACCTTCCGCCTCCCGATCCGTGCGTGTTCCCCATTCGAGAGACGGCGAAACCGGAGACTGTGGCGGCAGGGCCGGTTAAACGCCTGGAGTACACCAATGAAGCGATCGGGCACTGCCGGATGGAAAATCTCATGGCGGCGGGGGTGATTTCGTCATCGGCGACGGCAGTCGGAATTGCCGCCGATAACGGACTCTTTGGCTACGAACGTCGCGCAGATGCGAGGTTCAGTCTGACGGTTCAGGCAGGTGATGCAACCGGTTGGAGCGCGGCTGTCCACCGGTCGATCGATCACTTGAAGGTTCAAGAGCGGACGTTGGCAGCCATTGCCAAAGCCAAGCGAGGTCGGGATGCGTGCGAGATGCCCGCGGGGCAGTATCCAGTGATTCTGGAGCCGGCAGCCGTGGCCGGACTTTGGGCGTGGCTGATCTGGTCCCTGGATGCCAAGTCTTACGCAAGAGGAACGAGCCCGTTCGCCGGGAAGCTGGGACAGGGGATCGTGGATGAACGCTTGACACTCATGAACGTTCCAGATCATGCAGACCTGCTTGGAGAGGGATTTACCCATGAAGGTTTGCCCAGTACGTCTTCAGTGTGGATCGATCATGGAATCCTAACACAACTGGCTTACGACCGATTTACGGCGAAGGCCGATGGAGTGAAAACCATTCCGACGCTGGAGGCTCCTACCTTGTCGGTTGAGGGTATCCCTGCGCTATCGATTCCGGACCTCATTAAGAACACGGAACGTGCGATTCTGGTGACGAATTTTTGGTACATCCGCCCGGTGAATCCTCGCGATCTCCTGCTGACCGGTATGACACGGGACGGAACATTTCTGGTCGAGAAGGGGGAGATCGTCTCAGCGGTGAGAAACTTCCGCTTTCATGAGAGTCCACTCCAGGTATTTCAGCGTCTCAGCGCGTGGACTGCACCGATGGAGGCGGTTAATTCGGAGACCGGAAAGATGCTGGTGCCAGCCGTGGCCCTCCCGCATTTTCATTTCTCAAGCGTGACACGGTTCTAGAATTATCTCATATGCAATCCGAATATATTTCAACGGCCCCAGAATAAAAAGGTTGACTTCTTGCATTCGCGAGGAGTAGGTACATCATGGGGGTAACGATAGGTCCGAATGAAGGGGATCCGCCATATGGCCCCACGATTCAACAAAGAACCAATCAACCTCATTCATCGAATTCCGTCGCAGAAGCAAATCGATGAAGCTCGTCCGGTGCCGGCGCCCTATGGTCAGCTCATGCTCAATGCCGGAGCCGCGTGCTGGCGCAAGATAGTTGATCTTTTCGCGTACGTGACGCGGTATGAGGACGAAACCCCATCGCGTGTCCGAAAACCGCTTGCGCTACCCGACCGCACGATGACGCACACCACGATTCAAGAGGACCCCGTCGGTCTGAACGGAAAGCGAGTCCCGGAAGCAGGGAATCCACTGGCTGCAAAGGTCACGATCCTACAAAATCCGACTCCGGCACCGGCTATTGTTCAGTCGGAAGAAGTCGCCGAACTCCGAGCCTTCCTGGTCGGGCAGCAGGATGAAATTGCCCGGCTTACTTCACATATTCAAGAGCTCACCTCCTTAGTTACGTCTCAGCAACAGGTCCTCGTTCATCTCGGTAAAGAGCTGGAAGCCGGTGCATTTTCGACGATGTCGACCGGCACGGCGGCCGCCTCTGTCAAGCGAAGCCGTATCGGTCGGAAGAAACCGACCGTAAGCGAGGAACCAGATGCTCCTCACGAAAATGAGCATCCGTTTCCTCAGAAGAGCGACGGCCCGTCGCTTAATTTGTAAGCCAGGCCCGGCTGGCTCGGTACTCGCCAGTGGGCTCGGAAGGCTTCTCGATCGCATCGCAGGTAGAAGTGGGCGAATCCTACTGACCAGCGACAGGGATACTGTCTACACGCACACCTAGTCCTCTAGCCAGGTGCGGGTCACGTCTGCTAAAAATCCCTCAATGAGCATCGTTCGCATCCTGTTGTGGAGTGTGCCGTGGCTCGGTCTGTTGGCGATGGATCTGGGTGCGGCCGCTGAACGCCATATCTCTCGGGTACCTCTCTTTGACAATCTCGGTACCCTTCATCACCCCATCACGACGAGCTCCAACGAGGCTCAACAATACTTTGATCAAGGTTTGCGGTTCGTGTATGCCTTCAACCATGAAGAGGCGATCCAGGCTTTCGAAGAAGCCGCGCGCCTCGACTCGTCTGCCGCGATGGCCTATTGGGGTGTGGCACTCGCACTGGGTCCGAATATCAACGCGGCCATGGATAAGGCAGCCGAACGACGGGCGTGGGATGCCGTACAGAAGGCGCGGGCGCATCGCGCCCGCGTGAGCGCAGCCGAACAGGCCTATATTGATGCGATCGGCAAGCGATACGATCTCAACGCCCATGCACAACCGGCTCTGGATAAAGCGTATGCGGAGGCCATGCGTTCAGTCTGGAGGCAGTTTCCGAACGATCCGGATGCCGGCGTGTTGTTCGCTGAAGCCTTGATGGACTTGCGTCCGTGGGCTTTATGGACGGCGGATGGTCGGCCTAAGCCCGGCACTGAAGAGCTCGTGTCCACATTGGAATCGATTCTGGCTCGGTTTCCGGATCATCCGGGGGCCTGCCACTACTACATCCATAGCGTGGAAGCTTCTCCGACCCCGGACCGAGCCATGGCCTGCGCGGAGCGATTGCCCGTGCTGATGCCGGGTGCCGGACACCTGGTCCATATGCCGGCCCACATCTATATGCGACTCGGTCGATACCACGAGGCGGCTGAACGGAATGCGCATGCCGCGGACGTGGATCGCAACTATCTGGCCCGACGAAAGTTGAGCGGCGACTATGCCGACGGCTACTACACACACAATCTGCATTTTCTCTGGGCTTCCTTAGCGATGGAGGGTCGAAGAGCCGAGGCCTTGAAGGTAGCACGTCAACTGACTGGAACGATCACTGAAGACGAAGCGCGGAAGGATAAATGGAAGGAATTGTACCTTCCGACACCCTTGTGGTCGATGATTAGGTTTGGACAATGGGACGAACTCCTCCGCGAACTCCCTCCTCCCAAGCCACTGCGCCTGCAACAGGGGATGTGGCGACTGGGGAGGGGCATGGCGTTATCGGCGTCAGGTCGCTTGCCCGGCGCAGAGGGGGAGCATCTGGTGCTGGCCGGCATGGCCAAACGATTCGGCCGTGATAGGACTCCGGAGGAGAAAACCGAACGGACCCTGCTCAAGATTGCGGAACGACTGCTGGCCGGTGAGCTCGCGATGCACCGCTATAAGTACGATGAGGGAATCACATCGTTCACCGATGCCGTCAAGCTGGAGGAGGAATTGCCGTACACCGAACCTCCATTCTGGCCGATTCCAATGCGTCACTATCTCGGTGCCGCCTTGCTGATAGCTGGTCAACCCGACAAGGCAGAAGTCGTTTACCGAACAGATCTGGCGAAGAATCCACGGAACGGCTGGGCACAATTTGGACTCATGCAGAGCCTCCGTGCTCAGCGGCGAGGCCGTGAAGCGGACGCCGTGGAAGAGCAATGGAAACAGGCATGGGAGCATGCGGATGTGCC
>JARFPM010000064.1 GCA_030444405.1 Nitrospira sp. | reverse complement strand
AACTGCCATGTCGCCAGCGCTGCCATCAACTCGGAGACAGACTGGGACAATTCCGCCAATCCCAGTTCCTTGACCATTTTACTCGTGAGTCTCCTGGCTCCCAATGCTCCGGCTGCATCCTTCAGCCCGAGCGCTGGCCCGACCGCCGTGATGAACTGCTTCAGGGCTTCCTCGTCCGAGTCGATCGGAGCCAGCTGGTTGGCTCGTTGACCCACCACCTCGGCCAGCAGGGTCGGGGACACTGTTCCCTCTGCCACGGCAAAACACGGGGCGAGTATCAAGAGCATCACGATCAGGAGGAAGCCGGCCCTGGCCCGGTGATGTACGCGGCGATCTTGATTCCAGCCGCGAGGTCTCGCGACGGCAACTGGTGTACAAGGCTGAGCGTGACGCGGGGAAGGACTCTCGGTCATGTTCCTTGGAAGCAGGATTTCAAGAAGCTCGCGGTTCGCTCCCAGGCCAGGGCCGAACTGTCGGGATCATAGACATGCGGCTTCATATCATTACAAAAGGCATGGGACGTCTCGGGGTAAAGATGAATCTCGACTCGCTTGGCATACTCGGTAGCTGCGGCGCGCAATTGTTCAATGTCGTTCTGAGTGACCCAGGTATCCTTTCCTGCATGGTGATACAGGACCGGTGAAAAGAGGTCTTTCATCAGCTCTTTGGGAGTGACTGTCTTGCCGTAGTAAGAGACGGCCGCGCGCAGCCGTTTTCGATGGCAGGCGAAACGGAGCGCATAGGATCCTCCCATTCCATAGCCCACGACTCCATGAATGTTTCGCTTCGCGAAGTGGCGTGTATTGAGGTATTCACAGCAGGAATTAATATCCGTCATGATATGCGCATCGTTCTGACGTTCCAGCAAAGCGGCCGCCACGTCATCGTTGGCGGTCACCATTCCTCCCAACCGGCCGTAGAGATTGGGAATGATGACCGCATAGCCTTCACAGGCCAGCCGGGCGCCGAGATCTTTCATTTGTCCGGTCAGTCCCCACCAATCATGCAGAAGGACGAGCCCTGGATAGGTCCCAGGCTGTTGCGGCCAGAAGAGGAGGCAATCGATTTGGTGTTCTTTCGGCATCTTGCTTTTGAAGTAGGGATCTACCATCTGATCGGTATGGGTGGGAATCGGCACGCCGCTTGGGAAACGGGCTGTTCCCGTCCCGATCTGCGCGAGCGTGAAAGATGCCGTCTGTGTTGTGGGCATAACCGAGATGCTCTACTGGAGAGGCTTTGAGCTTAGCATGACGTTGCTTTACTATATGGAGACGCTTGCGGGAATGTCAAATGAGGCGCACGGCGCGATGAATAGAGAGCGCCAGGTTTGTGTGCGCCGGCGAGTCGGTGAGCCGGCAGTGTCCGAAGCTTTTCATGTCTGTGAACGCCGCCGAGCCGGTGGGGCGTCGGTGTCTTCATGAGCGGGGCCTGTCCCGTGAGCGCCCGGTGTCTTGGTGAGGTGGCCGTGTCTTGCGAGAAAGAAGCTGGTGGACTTTTTCAACATCCCGCGGCGTGAGGTGTCGTGAACAAAGATTGTATCGGCGTGGGATTGATCGGCGTGGGTCGGCATGGGATGCGCTATGCCCGGCACATTGTGCACGATCTCTCCAACACTTCCCTCAGGGCGGTCTGCCGACAACATCCTGAACAGGGGCTTGATCTTCCCGGAGCCCCCTCGGTCAACGTTTACAAAGAGCCCCAATCGCTTATCGCCGATCCCATGGTCGACGTGGTCATTGTCGTCACGCCTCCCGTGTTTTCCCTGGATATCTGTCGGGTGGCGGTCCAGTCCCGCAAACCCCTATTGATTGAAAAACCGCTGGCGACCACCGCTGCCGATGCCCACGCGATGGTGGTCATGGCCCGTGAGGCGGAGGTGCCCTTGATGACGGCGCAAACCCTCCGGTTCGATCATACGATTCAGCACCTGAAGACGCTCCAACCCTCTATCGGACGTTCCCAACAGTTGGACATAGTGTTCCATATTGAGAAACGAAAAACAGCTCCCAACCATGCGGACGGTTATGGCAAACGGGGAGCCGTGCTGGAAATCGGAGTCCATATGCTGGACCTGGTTCGATTCCTAACCGGGGAAGAAGCACAGGATGTGCGATGCACGATGGACCGGCGTCCACCCAGTGCGCCGGAAATGAGGGCCTCTGTTCACCTCACCACGACCGGGGGGACGACCTGCCGGATAGAAATCGCACGAGTCTTGGAATCACGCGCCGGGCGAGCGATATGGACCGGTTCACAGGGGCGGGTGGAAGCCGACTGGATACATCGTCGAATTCGGTGTGTGGATGATGCCGGTGTTGAGACAATGAATGTCGATCCTCCTCCGTCCCAGACCGTTCTCCACACCCTCACGGCCTTTTTGCAGGCAGTAAGAAATAACTCCCCAATGCCCATCACGGGGGAGGACGGGTGTCGTGCTGTGGAAATCGCCGAAGCCTGTTACCGGTCTGCGCAGGCAGAAGGCAAGCCGGTCACTCTTCCTCTTTGAAGGCTCAGGATGAGGTTAAGGCTGAGACAAAGATTTCATTCTTCTGATGGCCTTCAGCCTTAACCTTAGCCTCGACTTGTAGCACTTGGTTACGGCTCCGCCACGATGTGAGTATCGGTCTCTTCGACACCGTCGATCGCATGGATCTTCGTGATGACGACGTCGGAGAGCGCCCGTTCATCCTGGACGTTGATGAAGACAAAAATATCCGGACGGCCGAAGCAGGAGTGAGCCTGTTCCACACCGGGTATGCGCTTCAATGCGCCGACCACGTCCTTGGTCTTTCCCGCTTTCACTTTGATGAGAATGTAGGCTCTCGTTGCCATGTGATCCTCCTTTGGTACCTAGGTTAAGTGGTGGAAATATCGTTGTGAGAGCGTCTCCGGGTTCTCCTGCTCTAGCAGGCTGCGGAAAAACTCATTCGGCCCCCTGTAGCCGTCACGAATTTCGAGGGTTGAGACGACGCTGAACAGCCATGCAGGATGCGCAAAAAGGCCGTCCAGCAAGGCCGCAGCGAGCGAAGAGGCGAATCGTGCTCTGTGCCGTACGTTGAGCCTCTGAGTGATGCGAGAACGCCGCTGGCGGGCTTTTTCCGCATCCTGCTAGGGAACGGATGCTCCCGGCATCGCTTTTCGATGGTGGACATACACCTCTTCAAAATTTTGCCCTCGCGCGGCGAGCGCCGATCGGCCGTCTCGTACGAGCTGCATGAATCGCCTGAAATCATCGACCGACAGGTTGAATTGTTCGAAACCGGTTGCCAGCCGCTCCAGCTCTTCCGCCGGGGCGCGCTGGTCCGCGTCCGCAAGCGCTTCCAATACTTCTGCGGTCCATCCGCTTGCGCGAAATCGTTCAAGAACCGCTGTGGTTTTCTCGCCGTGTTTTCCGGCAAGGGCCTGGTGCGCAAAATCTTGCACGGAGCGGTCCGTGCCCTTCGCAAAAGCGGATTGGAACTGGATCACGGACTGAACGACACGATCGGCTTCCCGGCTGCCTTCCGGTGGAAGAACCTGGGCTTGTTCGAGCGTCGCGAGAACTGCCATAGCCGATCCGACATGCGGAGAGGAACTCTTTGGTCGCTGCAGGGGGATGGGAGAAGTTTGGCCTGAGGCGAGCAATGAAGAACCTTCCGCCAACGGAGCACATAGCAGAATAGAGAGGCTGATGGTCCGGCAAGTCTGCCAGTTGGGTCGTGACCCACTCGAAGGGATCATTCCCTCTGGGAGATACCAGAGGCGCATGGGGGGGATTATACAGAGTCGGCTAGAGCGGATCCAGCGGTCGGTCGCTCTATTGAAACCACCTAAGAGACTTCCTATAATAATCAGATTTGGCCGCGGTCCAGAACAGAAAGGCAATATTTTCATGCTTGCCAAGGTGAGGAGCGCGGCAATCGTCGGCCTCGAGGCGCATCTTGTAGATGTCGAGGTCGACATTTCCGGTGGCCTTCCACAATTCTCAGTCGTTGGCTTGCCCGACGCGATCGTCAAGGAAAGCCGTGACCGAGTGCGTTCCGCGCTGAAGAACACGGGATTTCACTTCCCTGCCAAACGAATTACTGTCAATCTTGCTCCCGCCGGGGTGAAAAAAGAGGGATCGGGACTTGATCTTGCGATCGCCGTCGGGATCCTTGTCGCCGAGGAAGTCATTCCGCAGTCGAGGCTGGAGAATCGCGTTCTGGTCGGAGAATTATCGTTGGACGGCCGTGTGAGACCGATCATGGGCGCACTCTCTTTTGCGCTTACTTGTCGGGCTGGATACGATCTATTACTGCCGGCCGACAATGGTACTGAGGCTGCGCTGGTGGACGGCGTCAGCGCCTATCCGCTCCATACCCTCCCGGAAGCCGTGGAGTTTCTGAAGGGAAACCAAGCCATCGTGCCGAGCCGGTCGAACCGCGACTTGCTGGAGGCAACAAGGACGACCGAGGATGAAGACTATTCCGACGTCCGTGGGCAGGATCATGCCAAGCGGGCACTGGAAGTTGCCGCGTCCGGTGGACACAATGTGCTGATGGTCGGTCCGCCTGGTTCCGGTAAGACAATGTTGGCGCGCCGACTACCCTCGATCCTTCCGCTGCTGGAATCAGAAGAGGCCATTGAAACGACGCGTATTCACAGCGTAGCCGGGCAACTCGCTCCGGACCGGCCCTTGCTCACCGTGCGGCCCTTCCGCGCTCCTCATCATAGCATCTCGGATGCCGGTCTTGTCGGAGGAGGCACCGTTCCGAAGCCGGGCGAAGTCTCACTTGCGCATAACGGCGTGCTGTTTCTGGATGAATCTCCTGAGTTTAAACGGGGTGTGCTTGAGGGATTGCGGCAACCGTTGGAAGATGGGCATGTGATTCTGACCAGAGCAAGCGGAACCCTGAAATATCCGGCCCGATTCATGTTGATTGCCGCGATGAATCCTTGCCCCTGCGGATATTATGGGGATCGAACCAGACCCTGTATTTGCACCGGCACTCAGATTCGTCGGTATCGCGCGAAACTCTCCGGGCCGCTGCTGGATCGACTGGATATCCATCTGGATGTACCGCCTGTTCCGGTCCGAGAGCTCCGTACCGAATTGCCCGCTTCAGAAGGATCGGCTGCGATCCGATCGCGTGTCGTCGCGGCTCGGGGACGCCAGCGACAGCGTTACCGACACGACGGGATTTATACGAATGCGCAGTTGAAGCCGCGGATGGTAAAGCGGTATTGTGGGCTCGATCAGCCGGCTCAGGAGTTGCTCGAGTACGCGATGGCGAGGCTGCGACTGTCGGCAAGGGCGCACGGACGGATCCTGCGGGTCGCTCGTACCATCGCCGATTTGGCCGACTCTGATAAGATTGAGACCGTGCACATCGCGGAAGCCATCCAATACCGTTCCTTTGACCGCAACCCCGAAATGTGAGGCTTCGGTGGCATCGGTAAAAGTGTTCCTGTGGTGGTTTGTCGTTGGAGCGTCGATGGCGCTGGCCGTCATCATGGTGCAAGGGGGCATCAGGGAAGTGATGCAGGCTCAGGGGTCTGTGTGGGAGCTGAAACTCGTCGAGCTGCTGACCACCATCATGGGGGGCGGGTTGCTGGGGGGGAGCATCGCGCTGATTCTCGATCGAATCAAAAAGTCCTAATTCTCTATAGATCTGATAATGTGCTGAGTTTCAAAAACCTCCGGCTCGCTGCACTTCAAACCAATATGGACATCGAAATCGGCTCCAATCTCTACCAAAATTCTAACGGGACCATCGAAATTGAGGGCGTGCCGCAAATTCACGTCGCCCGGCATCCTGCCTCCGGCGCCCTCTTGGTGAATTTTGCGCTGTTTGACTCGAACGGCCGAATGTTGGCCAAGATGGTTGATAGCACCATGATGTTCAACGAACGGCGCGCCTATGAATTGACGAAGACGAACCAGAGCGTGGCGATGAAAGAAGTCGAGTCCGGTAAAATTCTTCTTCAGCTCGAGGTGAAGGCTTCCGACGTGGTTTCGTTTTCGCGGGGAGAGTTTTACACGATGAAAGGCCGCCTCTTTTACGTATCGCCGACTGAGTGGAAGCTTGAGAAGCAGCGGAAGAGCGGACTGACGCAAGATGCCAAAGGAGGCGCCGTCTTTATCGGTTAGGCGGAGATGTCTGCTGCTCAGTTATGGTCGGCACCAGGACAAGGCTCCCGTTCTTGAGATCAATCGACAGGGTCTCACCGTCCCGCAACTCTCCTTTGATCAGCAATCGTGCGATCGGCGTTTCCAATTCCTGCTGAATGAGGCGCTTGAGGGGCCGGGCCCCGTAGACCGGATCGTAGCCGCGTTCTCCGAGATGCCTGAGCGTGGAAGGGCTCAGGGCGAGAGTAATCCGCCGCTCGGCCAAGCGATTGCGGAGACGGTCCAGCTGAATTTCCACGATCTTGATCAAGTGTTCGGTGCCGAGCGGGTGGAACACGACGAGTTCATCGACCCGGTTCAAGAACTCCGGGCGAAAATGTTGGCGCAGTTCGCCCATGACGACCGTCCTGACTTCCTCATACGACGCGCCGCGTTGTTGCGCTTCGAGAATGTGTGGGCTGCCGATGTTGGAGGTCATGATCAATACGGTGTTCTTGAAATCGACCGTGCGGCCTTGTGAATCGGTCAGTCGCCCGTCATCCAGCACTTGCAGCAAGACATTAAAAACGTCATGGTGCGCCTTTTCGATTTCATCGAACAGAATCACCGAGAACGGGCGCCGTCGCACGGCTTCGGTGAGTTGACCGCCTTCTTCGTAGCCGATGTAGCCGGGAGGTGCGCCGATCAGACGGGCGACCGTGTGCTTTTCCATGTATTCGGACATGTCGATTCTGACCAGATTTCCTTCGTCGTCGAACAGAATCGCGGCCAGCGCCCGGGCAAGTTCGGTTTTCCCGACTCCGGTGGGGCCAAGGAACAGAAATGAGCCGATCGGACGATTGGGATCTTTGATGCCCGATCGCGCGCGAAGCACAGCGTCCGCAACCGCTCGAACCCCTTCATCTTGTCCCACGACACGTTGATGCAGCAGCTCCTCGAGTTTCAAGAGTTTGTCGGTTTCCCCTTCGAGTAAACGAGAGACTGGAATTCCGGTCCACCGGCTGACCACGGTCGCGATCTCGTCTTCATCAACCTCTTCCTTCAGTAGTTTGGTCTCGTCCTGCTTCTTCCCCAAATGCTGTTGTTCGAGTTCCAGTTCTCGCTCGAGCCGAGGTAGTTCTCCGTACCGCAGCTCCGCCACCCGATTGAGGTCATATGCCCGCTCGGCTTGATCGATCTTCAGTTTGACGTCTTCGATCGCCTCACGGGTTTTACGGAGGCGGGAGACAGAGGTCTTTTCAGATTCCCACCTGGTTTTAAGGGCCTGCAAGTCACGTTGCTTTTCGTTGAGCTCCGCCTCGAGAGCGGTCAACCGAGCGGCGCTCGCGGGATCCGTTTCTTTTTTCAAGGCTTCCCGCTCGATTTCCAGCTGGAGCACCTTGCGCGAGACTTCATCCAGCTCAGCCGGAAGGCTTTCGATTTCGGTCCTGAGCCGTGCGGCGGCTTCATCGACCAAGTCGATGGCTTTATCCGGAAGAAACCGATCCGCAATGTATCGATGCGACAATTTCGCCGCCGCGACCAGGGCGCTGTCCTTGATCCGCACCCCATGGTGGACTTCGTACCGCTCTTTGAGGCCACGCAAAATGGAAATGGTGTTCTCCACGGACGGTTGATCGACTAGGAC
This sequence comes from Nitrospira sp., assembly GCA_030444405.1. GTDB lineage: Bacteria > Nitrospirota > Nitrospiria > Nitrospirales > Nitrospiraceae > Nitrospira_D. The sequence continues at coordinate 8,613 of JARFPM010000064.1, read as the reverse complement.
GGTCTGAAACCGGCGTTCCAAGGCGGCATCTTTTTCGATGTGTTTCCGGTATTCGTCGAGCGTCGTGGCGCCGACGAGGTGCAATTCGCCTCTCGCCAGCATCGGCTTCAACAGATTGGCCGCGTCCATCGCGCCTTCGGCCGCCCCGGCACCGACGACCGTATGCAATTCGTCGATGAACAGCAGAATCTGACCCTGGGAGGATTGAATCTCTTTGAGCACGGCCTTGAGCCGCTCCTCGAACTCGCCGCGAAACTTGGCCCCGGCGACGAGCGATCCCATGTCCAACGCGAAGAGCTTCTTGTGTTTGAGACTTTCGGGAACATCCCCTTTGACGATACGAATCGCCAGCCCTTCGACGATCGCGGTTTTTCCGACTCCAGGCTCGCCGATGAGCACAGGGTTGTTCTTTGTTCGACGGGACAGGATCTGAATCACCCGCCTGATTTCGTCGTCTCGACCGATGACGGGATCAAGCTTGCCTTGTCCGGCCAGTTGAGTCAGATCGCGCCCATATTTCACCAGGGACTGATAGGTGCTTTCGGGGTCTTGACTGGTCACACGTTGATTGCCGCGCACCTGCTGCAATCCGGCCAAGAGACGGTCTCTGCTCAGCCCCAGCTTCTTGAACACGCCTCCTTCTTGGACCATCGCCAGGAGCACGTGTTCAACGCTTAAAAAGTCGTCTTTCAGCGACTTCTGTTCGTCCTCCGCACGGTTGAGGACCTGGGTCAGGCGGGGGGTGATATGCATTTGACCAGGAGCGGCTCCGGAACCTTGTACTTGCGGCAGCTTGGCCAAGGCTTGTTCGACCGCCTGCCGAACGGCAGGCAAGGCGAGGCCAGCCCCCTCAAGCAGGGCAGGAGTCGTTCCACCTTCCTGATCGAGCAGCGCCAACAGCACATGCTCAACATCGATACCCTGATGGCTTCTGCGCTGCGCATGCGCAGAGGCGGACTGGAGTGCCTCTTGCAATTTGATCGTCATTCGGTTCATGTCCATGATCACTCACCCATGAAAAGGTATTGTTGATGTGTCATGTGATAATCATCCGTACGGACAAGTCAACCAAGAATCTCTTTCTCGTTCTTGGCGACGTGACTAGGGTCTGTTAACACTACTGAGTCTGTTTATGCGATACTGCGCATATGGAGCTCACCGACGCCCAGTATCGGCAGATTGAGTCGTGTTTGCCAACGCCACGCGGCAACGTGACGCTCGACAATCGGCAGGTGTTGAACGCCATCTTGTACGTCGCCGAACACGGATGCAAATGGCGCGGTCTGCCCAAGCAGTTCGGCAACTGGCACACGATCTATACGCGCATGAACCGGTGGTCGAAGAGCGGCGTGCTGGATCGCGTCTTTGCTCAGTTGCAACAGGCACAGATCCTCCGTGTGAAGCTCGAAGCCGTGGCGTTAGACAGTACCCTCGTCAAGGTCCATCCCGATGGGACTGGGGCGTTAAAAAAAACGGCCTGCAAGCCCTTGGCCGCTCTCGCGGCGGATGGACCACCAAGATTCATCTGGTTGCCGCGAATGCTCGAACGGCCCTAACCTTTGCCCTGTCGCCGGGCCAGGCCCACGATGCCCCCGAGGGGCGCAAGTTGCTGCAGCGCTTTGGGAAAAGGCCGTGCCCCACCCCCTTGTTGATGGATCGGGCGTATGAAGGCGATGAGACGCGGCAACTGGCCCTGGAGCTCGGGTATGTGCCGGTGGTGCCACCCAAGCAGAATCGCCGCACGCCATGGGACTACGATCGCACCCTGTATAAACGACGCAATGAGGTCGAACGGCTGTTCCGTCGGCTCAAGGGATTTCGACGCATCTTCTCACGGTTTGACAAGCTCGATGTTATGTTCGTGGCGTTCATCACGTTCGCGTTGATCGTTGATGGGCTACGGTAGTGTTAACAGGCCCTAGTTCTTGACCTCTTGCACGATCCCGATTAGGGTACGCACCGGCATGGTCAACCTGGTTTCAGCCACGCTACAGCTGTATCGGCAAGTCCTATATGCAACGGGGCGTTCGTTCGCTCGAAGCTGGCTGACCATGGTGGCGCTCATCGCATTTGCGGTCCTGTTTTTGGGAACGTCAAGGATCGCCGCTCCATTGGGAATAGCAGGCGGGTTCATACTCGGCATCGTCAACGCATTGTTGGTGGGTGCGACCCTCCGGCTGATCGAGCAGTCTCTCAGTGGAGCGAGGTCCATTCAGCTCACGGATGTGACCGAGAGCTTTGGGTACTACTTCTGGGATGTGATCGGCGTGGGATTCGTGCTGTGGCTGCCGACGATGCTGCTCGATATGGGGATGCAAGCGAATCCCTATGGGCAGTTTCTTTTGTCGGCGTTTCTGCTTCTGGTCTTCATCCTCTTGAATCCGGCACCAGAGGTCATTTATCAAGTCCGACACGATTCAACGCTCAACGTGTTCAAGGCGTCCTATGAGTTCGTGTTGGAGCACTGGGTCGAGTGGTTTCTCCCCTTCGCGATTCTCATCTTACCGGTGGTGCTTTCTCCGAGCGGGCTGGAGGAGTTTTTTACGCTTTCGGGTCGTGTCGGTCGGGGAGCGGGCCTCGACTTCTTCCAAATCCTCATGCTACCGCTCACCGCGATCGGGGGGTGGTTATCCTATGTGGGCTTGGATTCCGAGGGTCAAGGGATCATTCTCTTACTCCTGACTCCGCCGATGGCTATGGCGATTTTGCTTTTCCGCGGCCACCTTTTTGCAATGCTTCATGGGTCTTCCAGACGGCAACGCCTATTTTCTCAACAGCTTGGCACCAGGTAGTAGAGTTCGAATTCACGATTAGGCTGTCACCGACGGTTGCTTCATCGCATTTGTACCTGTACCAGCTTGAGACACTTCGTGGGTCTTTGGGTTGTGATTGGAGCTGAAATAGTGTATGGGTTAACCTACACTTGAGTTCTGTTCCTTCACGATGTGGTCCGGAGATGCGGACTCATGCAACTTTCTATCTTTTGGCGGTTGGTGATGACCTCCCTCGTCATTATTACAGTCATGGGCGGAGTCAATATTTATGCGCTCTTTCAGCTTCGGCAGTTGACCGCGATGAGTACCCAGATGGCGTCCTATCATTATCCAGCTGCCGAATCCGCGAAGAGGCTGGTGGGCTTGCTCTATGCCCAATTGAACAGTGAAAAGAAATACCTTGCGACCAGAGATCACACCTTCCTGACGAATCTGACGGAAGAGGTTGATGAGTTTGGGCGCAGTCTCCAGATACTACGAGGCCAGGAAAGCTCCTCTCAGGGCTTGAAACTGCTCCAAGAGACGGACGAATTGCTCAAGGAGCGGCTGAAGCTCTTTCAGGATGAATTCCAGACCGCGAAGGGAAAAGTCCGCCAGGCTGCTCCAGAGTATGAAAACCGACGCGATGGCCTGATGGATCGGATGTCTTCTTCCATCCAGGCCTATATCGACCTGCACGAGGCTCGAGTAAGTGTCGGGGTGACGGAATCCCGTGCAAGCGCCGCCCAAGCAGAGGCCGTGACAGAGCAACTGGTTTTGGTGGCGTTGGTATTCGGATTGGGGCTTGCCGGCATCGCCAGCTATACGATTTTGCGCCCACTCCGGCATCTGGAAGGGCACATCAAGCAGATCGGGCAAGGAAATTTCAGGGGGTCCCTTCAGATCAAAGCTCCTGCGGAGTTACGAGAGTTGGTCGATACCGTGAATTGGATGGGCAGAAAGTTGCAGGAAATAGACGATATGAAAACGGAGTTCTTAGCGCACGTGTCTCACGAATTACGCACCCCGATGGCCTCGATTCAAGAAGGCACGCATCTCTTACTTGATGAGATTCCAGGTCCGCTCCTACAGGAGCAACGAACAATTCTTCGGATTATGGCCGACAGCAGTAAGCGGCTGATCCATCTGATTTCCACGATTCTGGATCTCTCAAAAATGGAAGCCGGGATGATGGAGTACCGCATTGTTCCGGTGGATCTCCAGCGAATCGGAGAGATCTCCATCAACAAGGTTCGTCTCTTAGCGGACTCCAAACACGTGCAGCTTGTGCTGGAAAGTATCGGTGAGCGGACATGGGTCAAGGCTGATGCTTCCCGTTTGGAACAGGTGCTCGACAACCTACTGTCAAACGCTCTGAAATTCAGCCCTGAGGGAGGTGTGGTGAAGGTTCAGATGAAACCCGACCCACAAGCCGGAGTCCTTGAGGTAGCCGTTTCGGATACAGGACCTGGAATCGCGCCAGAGGATCTCCCACATATTTTTGAACGTTTTTATCAAGGTCGCACGAAAGGGAAGCATACGGCGGGGAGCGGATTGGGCTTGGCATTGGTTAAGAATGTCGTTGAAGCTCACGGCGGAAGAATCTGGATCGAAAGCGAGAAAGGCAAGGGGGCGACTGTACGGTTTATCCTACGGTTAGCAAAACCTGAAACGGTAAGGCAGGCGTGACAAGAAAAGCACTATCTCTGACAAGAGACTCCATCATAATAATCATCGTCAGTTTTGTCTTGCTGGCAGGCTGTGCGGCTTGGATGACGCCACCACCAGGTTCTCATCCCTATTTTTCTGTAGAGCCTGGAGAAGCCAAAGATTTTCAAGCGCTTGCAAAGAAACAAGAGAGTTTGGTCTCTAAATGTGGTGAATTACCACCCTGCGATCAGGTGTACTTTACGCGTGGGTTGCTCGGACTCTATGAAAGCCGCGAAGTTGCAGAGAAATATTTTGAAAAGGTCTTAGCGGTTGCTCCCAAGAGCCAGCTGGCGGTATCAAGCAAAGCCTGGCTTGAATTACTGCAACAACCAACTACTCCTGGACCGCCGAAATCATGGACGGAATCTGTTCTTACGGCGCCCGCCATTGCGAAAGCTCATACGGCATTGGCAGTGACCGCCGATCGTCTGGTGCGGGACTTGCTTGATCAGGAGGTGCTCATTCAACAACTCCGTGCATCCAAGGACGACGGGTCGGAGACAGTGGAGGCGTTGCAACGCGAGCTGGCGGAGCGGGATCACAAGATAGAGACACTGTTGTCGAAGAAAGAATCGGCCAAGGCACCGGCCGATCCGGCATCGATCCAAAATATGCATAAACAGCTTGCTGAGCGGGACAAGAAGATCGAGGAGCTTTCTACGCAACTCGAGGCTTTAAAACGAATCGATCAGGAGATGCGGGAAAAGGTGCGTCCGATACGTCCATTGACCACCGTTCCGGTTCCCGGCCCCGAGACGACACCCTAACGAACATCAGAAGGGATTGTGATTATGGAGCAAGAAAACATTCTCGTAGTCGACGACGATGAAGGACTGTTGCATTTGTTGAAAATGCGGTTGTCCGCCATGGGTTATTCGGTCACACCTTGTACGACGGGGCATGATGCGATCGGAGAGGCGAAGAAGACGATGTTTAACTTGGCCATCACCGACCTTCGCCTTCGCGGGGAAGATGGGTTGGACGTGACCGAAGAACTACTCAGGAGTCATCCGGGACTTCCCGTCATCATCCTGACGGCCCATGGGAGTATTCCCAATGCCGTGGAGGCGATGCAACGAGGGGCGTTCGGGTACCTGACGAAGCCGTTTGATGATAAGGAACTGAAAGCCACGATCGAGAAAGCGCTCGCACAACAGCGCATGAGCAGAGAGATTCAGCGGCTCAAGTCGCTGGTCAAGGAACTGTACGGACTCGAAAATGTCGTGGCGCGAAGTCCGGCGATGCAACAACTCTTCCAGCAAATCGCGCAGGTGGCCGATTCGGATGCGACCATTTTGCTTTTTGGAGAAACCGGAACTGGCAAAGAGGTGATGGCTCGCGTCATCCATACGAACAGCCGGCGCGGGAAGGGGCCTTTCGTGGCAGTCAACTGCGCCGCGATACCCGAAACGCTGTTCGAGAGCGAGTTGTTCGGACATGTGAAGGGCGCGTTCACGAGCGCCCTTGGCGCGAAACGCGGACTGTTTCAAATGGCCAACGGCGGCACGCTGTTCCTCGACGAGATCGGTGAGATGCCGCTGTCCATGCAGGTCAAATTGTTGCGCGCCGTACAGGAGCGAGAGGTTCGAGAAGTGGGGTCGGACACCTCGGTCAAGGTGGACGTTCGCATCATTGTGGCGACCAATAAAGACCTCGGCGAGGCGGTGAAGAACGGGACGTTCCGCAACGATCTGTACTATCGAATCTCAGTGGTTCCTCTGTTCATTCCACCGCTGCGGGATCGCCGGGACGATATTCCGCTGCTGGCACAACATTTCCTCAAACTCAGCGTGAAGCGAGCCAACAAGGAGGTGAAGGGATTCACGTCCGCCGCACTCCATCGGCTCATGATCAATCCCTGGCCGGGCAACGTGCGCGAGTTGGAAAACGTGGTTGAAAAGGCTGTGGTGATGTCGCGGCAAGATATGCTCACGCCGGACTTGTTTCCGGCGGGCAGTGTGTCGCCAGATTCACCCCTCAAACCGCTGACGGAGGCCAAGGAAGAATTCGAGCGGACCTATTTGAAAAACGTCCTCCAATTGACGAGCGGAAATATCTCTCGTGCTGCGCAGTTTGCCGGCCGGTACCGAGCCGACTTTTATAAGATGCTGAGGAAATATGGTCTTCATCCGTCGACCACGAAAGGAAGGCCGGATGCGGACATGGAAGAGATCGAAAACGAAGCAAGCTTGACTGAGGCGGAGCGATAGACCTTCGATTCCTTTGGTCCGGGAAGATGTAAGGTGGATTTGCAAAGGCCGCATCACGTGATGCGGCCTTTGTGTTTTCCGGCAGCCCTGCCCCCCTATTCTTCCGTCCTGCGGCGTATAGTGATCACGATTATCGCGGCGCGTCCTTTCCATTGCACTGCCAATCTTCGAGCGCTTAGGATATTGATGGCTGATTGCTGTGTGCCTGAGAAAAAGGGACGTGCTTATAAACGGGAGGTGCTTATGATGCGAGAGGGGAAATCCATGATTGTGCCGGGCGGAGCGTGGATCATGACCGTAACCGTCGCGCTATCACCGTCGTTGGCCCTCGGTGAAGGAGGAGCGCGCCGTGATGTGGTACGTCAGGCAACCGAATCGACGGGGGCTGAACGGGCCGCACCAGCGTCATTGTCGAAGCATGCCACGATCGTGAGCCGAGATGGGCAACTGGTTCGCCAAGGCAGCAACGGATGGACGTGCATGCCCGACAATCCTGGGACGCCGGGCACAGATTCGATCTGCATGAACGAACCCTGGCTCAACTTCATGGATGCGTTGAAGAGCAAGAAAAATCCCACGATTACCCAAGTCGGCATTGCCTATATGCTCCAGGGGGACCGTCCGGTGAGTAATACCGATCCGTATGCGGCCGAACCGAAGCCGGGAGATGATTGGGTCGAGAAGCTCGGTGCCCACATCATGGTCCTCGTGCCTGATGCGGAAATGTTGAAAAGCTTCCCGACCGATTCAAAAACCGGCGGACCATGGATCATGTGGGCTGGAACGCCGTATGCGCACTTGATGATTCCCATCGACAGCTATCCATTACAGTAGGCTGTACTAGGCGGTACTCAAAAATCCATACCTGAAGCGGCCCGAATCGTTCGATGTCCAAAGAGATCGAAATCCATTGAGAGTGAGGAATGGAGAGGTTGGGCCTTTTTGTAATGAGAGGTGATGAAATCGTGTTGAAGGTCGTGAAAGGAACGGTCCTTGATCTGAGAGGGTCGGTGCAGCCATCGGCCCGTCCGGAAGATTTTGAGAAGATTCGTCGGTCGGTGAGACAGGCTGTGGCCAAGAAGGAATCGAGGAAAGGGCCAAATGTTGTTGGAAATTAAACATCCGGCTTTTAGTGAGGCTCCAGCTGCCGACTGTCAGAGGCGCTAGCTAGGATAAAGAATCGGCTGTAGGTATGAAGTGCGGTGTGGAGCTGGTGAGAGGAATCGAACCTCCAACCTGCGGTTTACAAATCAGTCAACGAGGGATTGCTCAAGTCATTGAAGATTGGGCAATCCCCGCGACAGTAGCTCACTTTCCTCGATTGCATGCATTACAGCCAGTACTCTCTCATTAGCTCATTCTATCGCCAGTTATCTCACTTCTTAACACCCTAATAACACCTAGCGGGGGGTACGGTTTGGAAAATTTCCGACGGGGTCCCCCTCCATTCACGCTGACCTCTCCTGCCATATAGGGAAAAGGAAATCGGTGGGGCCCCAGAATGCTACACGAGCCACCTCCCACGAATTACGAAGCATGAAACGCCCAGGGGGTTAGAAAATCATTTGGCTTCTCTTACTCGCCTCTTCAACGCAATGACAGAGGGTCAGGCCACCCGGCATAGCTGCTCAAAGGAGTCGAATTCCATCCCGACTCAGGACCCACTCTATTGGGAGTAGACGAGGAGCAGCACACCAAAAAGGATCTCGGATCCCGCCCAGGCGACTTCCCCCCGTGTGGGCACGGGTGGCGATGGGCCGGGGTGCCAGGACGCCAACCCTTTGGAGAAGGCCGCGCCAGTACCGACGATCCCCAACAAGGAATGCTGAAACTGGATCTTTGCCAGAGCGGGGGAATCCCCATGTGAATGGACGAACAGCCACAGCGATCCGGCCAAGGTCAACAGGACGAGGGGAGCTGCCGAGACACGCTGCCAGCCC
>JARFPM010000063.1 GCA_030444405.1 Nitrospira sp. | reverse complement strand
GTCCAGCCCTTGCTCATCGAGATACCAGATAGTCGTGACCAGATCGAGTGAAAGAGCTCGTTCAGAGGACGCATAGGAAGGATTGCCGTCGATTTGCTGAGTGAAGCCGAGGGTACGAAGTAGGTGATCGATGGTGGGTACATCCGATTCACGAACCAGCAAGTCAACGTCCGAAAGGGGACGAACTCCCCGCACGCCATAGAGGCGCGAAATAACATCCGCACCCTTCAGCACAATGAAGGTGATCTCTTGTTGATGAAACTGTTGCGCGATCAACACGAATTCATCAAGGATCGCTCGGTTTCTGACACCGACCCGAGTATAGGCATTAAGCAGGTCGTCGAGGGTTGAGGAGGGCATGGGTGCGATGCTCCAGATTCGCCCATTCTCGATAGTGAGGGAGACAGGTACTCATGTCACCCGCTTCAAGCCAGGCATCGCTGCGTCCCTGGCGGCAATACGGGCGAACATCGCACGTCGGACATTCGTACCGATAATTTGGATGCGCCTCATCGACAGTCCGCTTGAGGACCTCCCACCCCTCTCTCACGGTCCCGGTTCTCAGATTGTACCGAGGAATCGGGAATGCGGTGCAGAGATTCATTTCTCCATAGGGTGTAATGGCGAAGCGATTCTGTCCACAGGCACATTCATAGGGTGTAATGGCGAAGCGATTCTGTCCACAGGCACATTCAATGAAACGTCCCTTGGGTGAACAGCTTAGTTCAGGTTGCAATCTGCTCGCTCCAGTGGGCAGTCCGTTACCAATCTTCACCTTCGACTCGGGAGCGAGTCGATACTGCAAGGGGGTAAGATTGCCTGTGACCATCGGGAAAATATCGAGGCAGTACTGGAATTTTTGGCCCATCTGAGTGATGAGAAGCTTGGACGCATCGAGTTCATGGTGATTAATGGTGGTCACCGGCATTCGGACGGTAACAGGGAGGGCTTCAGCGATCAGATGAGCTAAGCCTTGACGAAATTTCCGATAGGAACCTGGAACTCCAGTCATCTGTTCATATGTTGCTTCTGTCGCTCCGTAGATTGATACGTTGACTTGGTCGACGCCAACCTCTTTCAGCAGAGCGGCAAAGGACCGCGTAACACGCGTTGCGTTGGTAAGCAAATAGATGATGAATCCACGCAGTCGGGCGTAACGAAGAATTTCACCGACATCGGGGCGTATGCATGGTTCGCCGCCGGTGAATGTGACCGCGAGTACGCCGAAATTGGCGAGTTGGTCCAGGATCCTCAAGACCTCAACCGCACTCAGCTCGTGGGGTAGGGCTCGGTGTGTAGGGTTGTAACAGTGAACGCATCGGAGGTTACATCCATAGGTAAGCTCGAAAGTGACTTCCTCGGGGCATCGGTGCGCACGGGTTCGAGCCGAAACAGACTCAAAGAACTGCCATGAGGATAGGGTGTTCATACGTGGGGCGAGTGTAAACGGCGCGCGTGAGTCTGAACATAGGCTACGACATCTGCTTGGTTTAGGAATGCCAACTCACAGCCCAGGTTCGATTCAATCAGCTCTCCCATGGAAGAGACGACATTTGTTAATGCCTGGCGATCCCACATGGGAAGAAAGCTTTGACTCATGAGATGTTGGCAGAGATTTCGTTGAGAAGACCGATGGATATGATGGGCTGTCTGCGCATGGCGAATGCAGAATACTTGAGTCAACGGTGCCATTCGATTTTGGCTGTGCCGGCCACTTCCCGGCCATGGAGTGCCCCAGAACATGAAGTGTCCCAATGTTTGTTTGATGATCACGCGTTCGTCGCTGAAGACCTGAGCGCCGTGTAAGGAGAACCATTCACTCAACGTAGATTTCCCCGCACCGGATGCCCCCGTAAAGACGAATCCGTCTGCTTTGGAATGCACACCGGCCGCGTGCATCAGCCAGCCTCCATCCCTGCCTAACTTTGTTAACAGGCAGACCTCGAGGAGAGGATTTATGACTTGCATGGGGAGCCATCCTTCCCCAAGAATACTCGAATGCTGCAGTGTCCATACGTGCACACGCGAATAATCGAGAGAAATTGTCGCGCAGGTTCGAGTCACTGCCGTCAGGGGGTCTGCCGACTCGAAGACATAGTCGTTCTGACCGTCATAAAGCTGCCACAGCCCTTCTAGCGCGTCGTAGCGAAGGCCCTTTCGATGTAGCGTCGGAAGATGAGGACAGACCTCAATGACCGCAGTGATATCCACTTTGATTGTTTGTGACGGCTGGAGAAATTGTTCGAATGGCTGCAGAGGCCAGGCTAGACAAGAAAGGTGGTCCGGCCCATAGAGGTGAAGCGAATAGCCACCAATGTTCAGCGCAATCAGCATCGTGGTGATGAAAGTTTATGACACGCGCGCGGCCGAATCTCCGAAGCTTGCAGAGGCATTGACGTTCTTACAAAGTGTTCCGGCGAATTGACATCGAGCATTCCCTCGATTTACCACCGTCGTTGCCATGAGGCTACAGACTGATAGAATCGCTTGTTCATGATCCAATTCTACGCGAAACACCTGCGGTGGACTATATTGCTTCTTCCCGGTCATGGGAGCTCCTCTTTGAGGCTGTGGTGATTGGCTCTTCATGTCTACGAAGTGGATGGATAAGATCAGTAAACCCGACAGAGAAGGCACGCTGAGTTGCCAGATCGCAGTTGTAGGGAATCGGCGCTTCCACAGATCCGACTTCCCATCGGGCGTCTGAGGCCTTTTTTTGACAGAAACGAAACACGTCACACGTACTGCACGGAGAATTTGTTTGGTAATGGGCTGTTCTCACTTCTTTAAACGCTTTGGCGACGGCTTCGCGTAGCCGGTATTGACGCAGAGAAACACGATGCTCGTTCTCCAAAGTGCAGGTGCCTACTTCGCCCCAAGTATTGATGTGGATTGTGTTCGTCGCGCACCCACACCGATAAAGCTGATTTGGGGGCGCTCCTACAAGATCCGCACGGTTTTGACAGGTGGCGCTGTTATTGCTCTGTCCCCAATAGATAGTTTCTTGCTCGACGACGTCTTTCGGCGGAAGGCGATAGGACAGTGAGGAGAGGTCTCCATCGAGACGAGGAGAAAGGGAGGTTGTAAACCCGAATTCCTGGCCGAACGATTCGACAAATAGCTTGATCGCTGGCAGCTCATTCTTGTTCCAGCTCATGGCTTTGGTCTTTAGCGTAAAGGGCAGACCGGCGCTCTGCAAGAGATCCAATCCTCGCAGAAACGAACGGTAGGATCCGGGAACTTGGGTGAACCAATCGAACGATTGTTCATCGACGGAATGGCACGAGATGTCGATGGTGAAGGGGGGCGTCTGTCTCAAACGCTCGACAAGGCCCTTGGTGAAGAGTGTCCCGTTGGTATAGAGCTGAAGCAGAAAGCCTTGGCCGTAGGCGTGGTTATAGATATCCCAAAATTGGGGATGCTGAAAGATTTCTCCCCCTGTCAGATTTAGCCAAATGATTCCGAATTCAGCCATGTCGTCGATCAATTGAAGAATCTCAGACGTGCGAAGTTCGCGGGGGAAGAACTCAATATTGTTGTATGGATCCGTATAACAATGGCGACAATGCAGATTGCATCGATAGGTCAGTTCAAGTTGTGCCTTGATGATGCGACCATGCGACAAGGCACGTTCATTGGCGAGGCGACTGAATTCGCCATACGGCATCGTGGGGAGTGATCTTGGCTCATGCATGTCGCACCGCCGGATGAATGAGCGTCAGTGACCCTGGAAGTTTATATTCACAGGTAAAGGAGGGCAATTGTTCGAAGAACCCTTCTTGGAGCGAGCCGGAACGCAAGTCATAACTCTGCCGGCGATTCCCGGAGCAGAGTTGTAAGCGTCCGTAGGCATCGATATGGAACCGGTACCTTCCGCTTTGGCACGGAGTGGGCGTGTTGTTGCGCTGCCGGCAGTACTCTTTCCACAGCTCTTTGTCTGGCCGATTGAGGACCTCAAGATCCGCTGTCGATAGCGCGTATTGGTATGGCCCTGTTCCCCCATTGAGTTGAGGTCGGATCTCCACTCCGAGTGCATATCCGACAAGGTTCAATGATTCGGCATAGCGTTTAATCGCCAGAATTTCGTGCTGGTTGATCGTCATCGCCGTGCTCTTGAGCGTAAGCGGAATCTGTCGATCAATCAGCAATTTGATGCCTTCGAAACAACGCGCGTGAGATCCTGCGACTTGGGTGACGCCTTCAAATGTTCCTGTGGTTAATCCGTGCAGACTGATTTCAATCCGGTTGGGCCGTAGTGCAGAAAACCGGTCCGCAACGGCCTCTGTAATCAGAGTCCCATTGGTGAATACAGTGACAAGAAATCCGTGATGAACAGCCTGTTCGTAAATCTGGAAGAAATCCTGGCGAATCAGTGGCTCACCGCCCGTCAAGCAGAGTTCCAGCGTACCAGCCTCGGCTAGTTCGTCCATAATGCGAAGAATACCTGCGGTGTTGAGTTCCTGGAGAATACGGTCGGGACGATTAAAGCAATCGGTGTAACACATCACACAATGCAGGTTGCAGCGGCAGGTGATTTCCCATTGGCAGGAGATGGGAAATCGATCAGCAGTGAAGTTGAGCTTATCCCGCTCGACCATCGGCGGTTGGTACCTTCCGGATAGCCTGAATCGAAAGCAGGTCCTCCAGCAGAGTTTCGAAGTCCCTCTGCAGTTGATCCGAAGAGACGTCGTATTCATCACAAAATGCTGTTGCGATGTCCGACAATGTTTGTTTTCCGTCCAGGTTATGCCACAAGACTGCGCCGGTTTCGTTCAAAACGTAGATGTTGTTGGCCACGGTAGGAGAGCGGCGCATGGGAACGAGGATGCATTCTCCGGCAACGTCGCGTTGGACGAAGTCAGGGTTCTTCGTATACACCATCGTAAGGTCCATGGGAGCGGCAGAATAGCAAATCTCTCTAGGCCCTGCCAGACATATTTGTCACCTGGTTCAAGGGCGGTCCTATTGCCAGATCCGCCAGGTGATAATAACGTATTGTTCTTCCCAATTCAGCTGCACGATGGTCGCTCCTGCGTCTGTCAGTTCAGAACGCAGCTCTGTTTCATCAAGAAAAGCATGAAGAAAATGATCATGTGAAACGAAGTCGCCTGGTTGGTACGAAGGATTCCCTCCGGGCAGGTAGGCTAACCAGGAATTGAATTGGTGGACATGTCGATCGAGCCGGGACTCCTTGGTTCGATTGATATAGAAGCTCAGTATGGCAAGCCCTCCCATTTTAAGGTGAAGGGAAAGTTTCTTCAGCCAAGCTTGGCGTGAAAGTCTACCGGGAATAGAACTATACATGATGCCACATAGAAAAATGTGATCAGCCTGTGCCGGGAGGGCCGGTATCTGATAAAAGTTTGCTTGGACAAAAAGGGCACTCAGGCGCTCTTCTTGGGTTGTCCGGACAGCCAGCCGCAGGGCCTCCCGATTTGTGTCTACTCCGATCACCCGAAGGTCTTTCCTCGCGAATTCGATGGCCTCGCGACCAACACCGGCTCCGAGTACGATAATAGTACCCCGCTTTATGTTGTACTGGGTCAGTACTGTTTTTTCCCAAGTGGAGAGCCCTGTTCCGTGAACCTCCCTGGCGGAGTAATCCGCGGCACCGCGATATCCGTAGTCGTAATACGATTGAATAAGTCTGGTGAGTTCGGCTGGAGGGAGAATTGCGGGGAGGACGTTATTTAACAGCTCAGTTACCTGATGGAAGAAACCTCCGATATGAGTGCTGATTCGAGAAACGCGTCGTAGTACGAGACCTAAAAACCGCATCCTCAGTTTCCATCTCCATTGGGTTATAGGTATGGAGCAAGATGAGTAGCAGCCTGCATAGCTCCCGTCGGGGACGGAGGTGTGATTGCTGGTGGGAGATCAAAGACCTTGTGGAGTGCTGATAGCCACTGGCCCTGTACGAAGTCGTTCATAGAGAGTTCTACGCCTTTTCCATACCGATGCAGATAATCAACCAGAGACTGTTCGTCGGCGAAGTTGTACCGACGTACGTACACCAAGGGCGTTTGGAAGGCGACCGCTTCGACCAAGGTGCCGTAGCCCGGTTTCGTCATGATGACATCGACGGAAGCCATCAACGTCCTGAACGAAAAAGGCAGGGATGAGGCGGAGACAAATCGCCTGCTGTGTGGGGGTATTGGGCCGTCGAAGAGGAAGCGATAGCCGGTGAGCGATTCCAGCTTGTCGAAGGGGAGCGAATCCAGGGGAATTCCACCGAATCCGACAAGCACCGTTCGCTCGCCTGGGCTCAATGCCAGGAATGTCGCCAGTTGTTCACGCGCTGAAGAGGCCGGTTCGGCGATCGGTGAAATCGCAATCTGTTGTCTGAAGAGCTCCATCTTGGGAGCAGGTGTGATTCGAAGAGCGAGATCTGCTTGGACATAGGCCTGTCGAATCGACTGGAGGATCGTTTGGCTGTCGATCGATGGGGGAGCCTTATACTCGGAGAGAACGAGGTCCCAGGTAAAACTGACGAGCGCGACGGACGGAATCGCGGCCGCTTTGCCGGCCGCCAGAGCCAAGTAGGGGGTATCGGCCAGGACGACGTCTGGTCCCGCAGCTCTCATTGCTGCGACCTCCGTCTGAAGGCGTTCCTCCCAAGAGCTGTGGAACCAGTGGTGCTGGCGCCAAGTTGCTTCAACATCGATCGTCAAGGGCCCCTTCTGAACACACCCGATGTCCTGCTGAACTGAACTGATGTCCCAGGGAGGAAGAAGGCGCTCTTTGAAGAAACCAGGAGTCACGGTTGTTCGGAGGAGCACGCGAAGGTCGGGAATGAGGCGGCTCAATGCGTTGAGCACCGGCACGACTTGTGCGGCGTGACCAAATCCATGTCCTGAGATCGCAGCCCAGATTAGCGGCATAGGCAGGAGAGCGTGAGACTCACGAGTGAACGGTGGAGTAGGAAGACGGTATTCAACTATTCGAGTGGTCCGATTCCATTGGAGCGATGTTGTACATCAGCTCAAGATCGAACTCTTCAATCAATTCATTGAATGCAGCCGCTCCCATATCGGAGCGAACTTCTGCCATGACGAGGTCAATAGCGGGGGCAGCATGCTGGCCGTATTGAGTAACGGCTGATTCAATTCGCTTCCTGGCATCGTCGAGGTTCACGGAGACTCCTTTATGGTAGAGGCTCATTCATCATAGCGAGCGTAGCAACTCCTGCATCTCGGGCACCAAGTCCTTGCCGCCGTTGGATCGTCCGGAACGTACCGCCTCGATACCAGCAGTCAGAATAGGCTTGGCGTCGGCGTTCCTGCCAAGTCGGATCAACGCACGTCCCAACGCCAGGTGAGAGGCTGCATGCGTCGGGTCCAGTTGTGTGGCGACAGTCAGATGCTCGACAGCTTCTTCGACGCTGCCGTTTTCCTGAAGGATCTTATTGCCGAGCCCATAGCGGCCGAGGAACCCCTTGGGATTCTTTGCGACCATCTGACGAAAAGCGTCAATGTCCATCGATCGTGGTTCCAGTGCTCGAGCGGTACTATACCACTGGAACGGCAGGATCGGCCAGATGAGTCCGTTGGTTGGAGGGACGATCCAGTCTTGCTAAGGTGTCGTGGCCGTCGTGACCGGAATAAGAGAACGGGTGGGTTGTGTGGCCGCGGGTCTTTTGGCTTTCACCGTCACCATGCGAATGCCGGTGTCTGGGAGCGGGGCGCTGCTGGCCATATAGAGCTCGGTGTCACGCACAAGTTGCTCCGTCAGGTCGGTGAGACAGGCTTCCGTCACGTGTCCCTTGAGCTCATCGATCATGACCGGTGTGGCGCCGAACAACTTGTAATGAACCGTACCGGAGGAACGGGCTTCGTACCGTGTGACGTGCCCATCCCAACGTTCAAGCTCAAGGGCGACCGTTGCGGCATATCCATATTCCAGAGTGATGAGAGGCGAGAGGAGAAACATGGATCCTCCGATGACGATGCCTTTGAACGCCGAGAGCCAGGAATGAGGCTCGATCGTTTCGTCTACCGTGATGCGTGCCGAGACGACCTTGTCGCCGAGCGAATCAGACCTTCCCCCAAGCGGAATCAATGTCGAGAAGAGACTCGTCTCTTGGACGTTGCCTAAGATACGTCGCTCTAGATCGACAGAGGGATATTGCGACGACCCGTTTCTTGAGAGGTGAAATGAATTCATCACGAGCGGGACCCGCTCATCATGGGGGAGCGAGTGCGTAATGGTTTCCTTGGGATCTGCTGAGGGTGGCTTGACGTCGATCCATCTGCTGCATCCCGTTGCGCCGTACAGCACCAACCCAGCAAGACTCAGGACCGACCATCGTAATATGTTCGTCGTCATGATCATCGTCTCCTCAGAAATAGAATGAAAACCCGCCGAAGGGCAGGCTCGCATTCAGCCCAAGATTCGGGAACGCCGTACCGGCGTTGGAGATATGGTGGAAGCGGTAGCCGACATTGAGGGCGAGGCGTGGCGTGAGAAACCATGACACTCCAACCCCCCCGGTCAGCACGAAGTTGAATTCAGTGGCTTCTTCGGGAACACGTCCGCCAAGATCCGTCCAGAATGGCCCACCGGCGAATTCCAGGTAGGGGCGGAGACGACCCAAGGCGACGAAGGTGTACTTGATCTTCGGTGTGAAACCGATGCCGTGCGTCACGATGGGTTCTCGGAACTCGATGTAAACCATCTCCGCGCCGAGCGAGACTTGTCCTCGGTACCACCCGTCGCCCACGGGATCGGTGAGCGTCATCATCCACGACGGCATCAACGCCGGTCCCTGCTGCTGGGTCGTGTGAAGGTCGGTCAGCCGGTTGCCGAACAAATAGCCGGCGGTGAGCCCCACTTCTTGCGTGCCGACCGTGATCGTGGGGGAGAGGTCACCGGCCTGTACACCTGACACGGTCATGATCATGAGGAGTGCCGGGACGGCGAAAATTCGAGCGAGCAAAGACATCCTGTCTCCACGTCAATATCCTGTCGGCTTGTGTGAGGTGAAACTTGATCAACAGGCGTCCAGGTGTGCTGCTTCAAAGGTAGCAGAGGATCGAATTCTGTCTAGGAAGCCGGCTGGCTTGGCTTTGGCGTGACAAGAAAGATTGAGGACGACGGTCAAAACGGTCAGAGTGGATGGAGTTCGAGGGCGGAGAGGGTTATCCGGATGGACCGAGCCTGGAGAGGCGAGCGGAGTCGGCTTGAAGCTCCGGCAATGCATAGCGTTCGTCGAGCGCCACCACCCGCGCGAGGCATCGCAGCGCGGAGACAGGATCGTGGCGGGTCTCATAAACCTTTGCGAGAAGACGGAGCACCGCAGCCTCAGCCGGTTCGTTGCCAAGTTTGATGTAGTGCTCCGATGCGTTGTTCAAGCAGCGTTCGGCTCTGGTGAGATCTCCCTGGTCGAGATAACATTTGCCAAGTTGGCTGTAGGTGACGGCGAGTCCTTCTTCATTGCCGACCGCTCGGTGGTGGTCAAGGGCCAGCTTGAACGACGCGACAGCCTGGTCCCACTGGCTGTCACGGGCCTCTTGCAGTGCCAGGTTGGTATAAAGAATTCCAAGTCCGCGGTTGTCTTGTAATCGGCGCAGAAGATCCATGGCCTCGAGGTAGTAGGGACGTGCTTTCTCCGGATGGTCGGAAGCGATATGGAGGTTGCCGAGGTTGACCAAGGTATGAGCCACGGCGGTGAGATTGCGCTCGGCCCGTTGGATCTGCAGGACCTCCCGATAGCACTGTTCCGCACGGGAGATATCGTTCATGAGGGCGCAAGTGTTCCCAAGGTTTCCAAGCGAATCTGACAGCGCTTGCTGACTACCGACAATTCGGTCATCGGTCACAGCCGCTTCCCAGGCAGCGCGAGCCTGGACGAGATCTCCGCGATGGAGAAAAATCCGTGCGCGATGTTTATGATCGTCAGTCATCGGCTCTCAGCAATCAGCAACTGGTTCTCAGCATCGGACTCAGCACTTAGCACTCAGACCTCAGCACTTCAGCGCCTAGTCTCCTCCCTTCGGCGTGTCTCGTCTATATTCAACTTGTAGCTCGTCCTGTTCCTCCAGCCCCAGACCAGCCCGGAAGGAGCCGTGCAGTTCGGTGACGCACTCGATATCCCGAGGGTTCTTACCCGCGTGAGAGACGAGATACGCCTCAGACAACTTCATGCCTGTCTCGAAATGACGCGCGATTGTTTCCTCCGTCACCTGTTGCCACGTGATGTAGATGCAGAAGGCCTGAAACGAATGGGCGTTGGGGTACTGTTGGGCCAGGCCGAGCAAGCCCTCATAGGCTTCCCGCGCGGTGGCGCCAGCATTCGAGGAAAATGTTTCCTCTAACTCTACGGCTGTGTCCCAGTCCGAACCGAGTTCGTACTCAGAATCTTTGAACGCTGTTTGCGCGGCCAAGGCTGGGTCGAACCGCATAGAACCTCCCATGAATAGGGCTCTTGTCAACTGGTGACACGAAGCCCGTGTGAAATAGATGGACCGTTAACCTCCCATGCGGGCTCGGTCGCCCAACCTTCCGGTGCAAAGACAGCCGCCCAATCTCCAAGACGAGGTAGAGACCTCAAGGAGTCTGCAGGCTCACCGTCTGTGCCTGTCCATCAGGGCGATGCAACCTGGCCCGACCATCGTTCGCACGTCCGCGTTTACGCGGGTTGCAACTTCCGTGGATCATAGGGCGTCCCGGATTTCAACACGCCGTACGCCGTGGTCAGCAGCTTGCGCGCCAACGCCACGACCGCAATCTTCTTCCCCCGTCGCTTCGCAATCCGCGAGTAGAACTGTTGGAGCGGTTTCGCCCCCGCACTCTTCATGCGCACCACCGTATGGGCACACTGCAAGAGCACCCGGCGGACCTCGCCTCGGCCATCTCGATTGATCCGACCGAGCTGCCGCACCGTTCCGCTTTGATAAATCGTCGGGGCCAAGGCCCCATAATTCGCCACGGCCTTCTGATCATCGAAACGCCGCGCCTCATCCACCGCGCCCAGCACGACGCGGGACGCCATTGGCCCGATGGCCGGGATGCTCTCGAGCAGCGGACAGCGTCGATCCTGGATCGCCACCAGCCGCTGAGTGAGTTGCTGCTCGGCGGTCACCAGCGCCGCGATGCTGGTCATGAAGGTCTCAATGATCAGCCGCAACGGCGCACTCACCGGCAGCCGCGCGAGCTTCGCGGCCCAGGTCGGCCCTGCAAAGAATTTCTCCGGGAGCCGATGCCCCTCTTGGTACACATAGCCTCGGATCGTATTGATCAACGCGATGCGCTTGCGCTGCAACTGCTGCCGCGCACTCACCACCTCCCGCAACTCCCGGACTGGCCCTTCCACCACATGCACGGCTCGGGGCAGCAGATCCGCGCGGGCCAACTCCGCCAGCTTCTTCGCATCCACCCGATCCGTCTTGCCCCGGCTCTCCGTGATCCACTTCACCTCATTCGGATGCACCACATGCCGCTGCACCCCGTCGAGCTTCTTCAGCGCGTCCGCAATCCACTTCATCTGATTGCCCGCCTCAAACGCGACCAGCTTGGGGCCTCCACCGATTTGCCGGACCAGCGCCCGCAGTCCCACTCGAGACGCCGGCTGCTCCCCCTCGAACACCCGCTGCTTCCGCTCATTGACTGCATAGGCCACCAGACTCTTGCCACTGACATCCAATCCGACGTACACCATACGTTGCCCCCTTTCGTTGGTGGTGATCGCTCACCGTGGACAGTTGGCCCATCGGGCCTCGACTGTCAACCAATTGAAAGGGGGCCCTATTCATAGAATCTCCTATCTCGTCCGTGAATATTACAAGTGACCTTGAGGATACTGAGGTAGAGAGATGGAGGTCAATGTGTCTTACTCAGGCCATATATTTACATTGTGGTCAGGGGCTCTGTAGACTACGTGTACTCTTTGATGAGCACCGAGAACCCAATTCCTTCTACAAGGCCTGGGGCAGCTTCGGCTGATCCTGTCGATCGCATCATCCACTATCACGCCCGGACCAAGCACCATTTCAATCGCTATGCTCGGTCGCTGGGCTTCCTCGATTGGGTGAATCAACCAGACCCGTTTCGCCGGTTCGATGGTGCCCAGCTAATCTCGCTTCCATTACTCAAGCCTGATGAGGAGCCGCTGTCGTCTGCGTATGAAGCGATCTATAGGCACGGAGCTGTTCCTTGTCAGCCTGTCAGCTTGAGAACGTTGTCCCGTTTCTTTGAATTTGCCCTCGCGTTGTCGGCCTGGAAGAAGGCGGGGGAGTCGGAATGGGCGCTACGCAGTAATCCCTCGTCCGGCAACTTGCATCCGACCGAAGGCTATGTCGTTCTACCAAAGATCGACGGACTCGACTTGGCATCTGGTCTGTACCATTACGCGCCGAAGGAACATGGGTTGGAATTGAGGTCTGAGTTTCCGCATGAACATGTTGCTCGGTTGCTATCCCCCTTTCCGTCCGATGCATTTTTTTTCGGACTTACCTCAATTCATTGGCGAGAAGCCTGGAAGTATGGCGAGCGCGCATTCCGCTACTGCAATCATGACGTAGGTCATGCGCTCGGGGCGGCGCGAATTGCCGCGGCGACGCTGGGCTGGAAGATGGCCTTGTTGGACGGTGTGGATCAAGACACTGTGGCGATGCTACTCGGGACAGATCGCAAGACAGACTTTGGAGAGGCGGAATCAGAGCATCCTGATTGTCTGACGGTCGTCTGGCCTGGCAACATCATGTCTCAAGCGTCAAATGCCGAGCGATCAGGACGGAGCTCATTGCCGCTGATTCTTGATACGGCGATCGTGAAGGAGTTGGCCGGTGCAACATGGAATGGGAAGGCGAATCGATTAAGCCAGGAGCATGGGGTCCACTGGGACATTATCGACGAAGTGGCTGATGCTTCGTGGAAAACGCAGGCTGACAGCATGACAGTTTCGGTTCGTGTTGGTCTTCCACTCTCATCCGATACGCTTCACGCTTCACGAATGACGTCTGATGCTGGCCCATCGGCTGGCCAGATCATTCGCCAGCGCCGGAGCGCTGTCGCGTTTGACGGCAAAACGTCAATTTCCGTGGCCACGTTTTTTCACATGATGGAACGAGTCATGCCGCAGGCCGAATTTCCGCAGTTGGAGCGGCCGATACCGTGGGATGCCTGGCCCTATGACCCTTCGATTCATCTCATGATATTCGTGCATCGGGTGGAGGGGCTCACACCAGGGCTGTATTGTCTTGTGCGGGATAACAGAAAGTTATCATTCGTTCAACAAGCCATGAATCCTGAATTGACCTGGACCATCGTTCCTGGCTGTCCCGACGGGCTGCCTCTGTACTGCTTGCTGGAAGGTGATGCCAGAAAACTGGCCGTGCAGGTGAGTTGCCATCAGGACATTGCCGGTGACAGTGCGTTCTCGTTCGGGATGCTGGCTGAGTTTGAAGGCACGTTGCGGGAACGAGGCGCCTGGTGGTATCCACGCATGTTTTGGGAAGCGGGTTTGCTCGGGCAGGTCTTGTATCTGGAAGCAGAAGCGGCAGAAGTGCGGGCGACGGGTATCGGCTGTTTCTTCGATGACCCAGTTCACGAAGTCGTTGCCATCAAGAACTTAGCCCTTCAATCGCTTTATCATTTCACGATTGGTGGGCCTGTGGAAGATCGACGCTTGCAGACCTTGCCGCCGTACGATCATCTGCGGCCTCATTCATAAGGCTCGGTGTCCGTGAGGTAACCCATGTTCAAGATCAAGAAGAAGGCCGAAAAGCCGAAGCGGACGGTGCTCTATAACATCGTCGAGGACTATTCGGAGTTCGACGCCCCGGGAAATGTTACTGTGTGTGCGATGACGGAGCCGGAGGATCTTCCGGCGCACGCCAAGATTCTTGCAGAAAGCTACGATGTGCCACTTGAGATGATGATGACCTTGCTGACAGAAGGAGGAACCTACGTGTATCCAGAAGTCGGTGGCATCCTCACTCGAGGATTATTTGCCTGCTGGATTGATCGTTCTGGGCAAACGCCCAAACAAACCTGGACGTTAGACTTAATGCAATTTGCAGAAGCGGAGCAGTTGGCTCGGACCAGAGCAGCACCCTTGCTTGATGGGGCGCTGGAGGTCTTTCGAAGGACGCTGCCGGGCGAGCTGCAATCCAAACTGCAGCGGAAAAATTTGGGCCTGGATTACCGAACGTTGGATCGCGCCGTCGCCAAAGGCGGCGACATCAAGTATATCGATTTCCGCAAGGACTGGTCCCCGCATTTCAAGCGGCTCTGCATCATGCCGGATGGGCGGCTTGTCGAGACCGGGGGGCTACAAGATTTTGCCGGACTCCACGGCATCACTGTGGCTCAGGCGAAGGCCCTGATCGAGCAAGGCGGTACGTTAGAGGTGAATGGCGAGGTGTTAGCCTGCCAGATCGTGAATGGTCAGCCGGCGGTGGCGCGGTTTAGCGCGAAGAACTATGCGAAAGCAAAGGAGTTGGTCTCCTCGAAGGGGATGCACCTGATGGATGCGCTGAGTGAGGTGGGGTACGCCGATCCCGCTATGATGCGAGGTCTTGCACGAAAAACTCTGAGTGCGTGACCGTGATCAAAGAGTTACTCTAATCCAAAGGGATGTTCTGCCTGTAAAGGCGGGGGTATCTACTGAATCGTTTTTGGCCCATCACCTTCGATAACCATATAGCTGGCCATAGTCCTGTAGCCGTGGAGGCACGCTGTTTCTCAGCAAGGTACCCCCCGAGACCGGCCCCGACCACATTGCACATCACATCCGTCATTGAAGGGGTACGGTTGTGGCAGAAGACTTGGAAGAATTCAGTCGACAGCGAGATGCCGCCCGCGACGGCGGTGATTGTAGCAATGGTCCAGAGAGTGCGTGAATCCTCATTCAGCTGGTAGTGCAGCAGATACCCGAACATCATGAACCAGAGCGTATTGCCGATGATGTCCTTCATTATGTTCCGGGAAAGAGAAAAATCTTGAAAAGGGATCCAACGGATGTGGTCCCAGTGCGGATGTCCAACAAAATTGCTCAATGGGAGCAGGGGAGCGATAGAGAGGACGGCCAGTAAGAACCAAGGAACTCCGCTCTTTGACTTCAGTCCTGTGAAGAGCGTCATCTTTTGAGGTGCTTCAATGTTCATAAGCAATCATCTCACAGTCTGAATGATTGGGACAACCTATCTGGAGGTATCGTCGTTATCAACGATGACCGGTTGAGTTGCTGAATGAGAACGAGGAGAAAACCTGCTGAGACTACGGCCGGTCGTCAATGCAAAAACACGAGGTTCTGAGAAGCTGGTAAGGCGACTACGAGACTAATTAGGGGATATTTCCGGAAAGGCTCCTTCAGTGAGGAGGATAAGCAATTCGTGTGATGCTGTTTGATCGGACTCGACTATTACCCGATCGGATGGAAGCGAGAGGGGGGCTTCTTAAGGACTTAGGCCGCGAGTTCTTCTTTCACAGCATCAAGAAGTTTGTTGATGTCGAACGGCTTTTCAAATGTGCGACGCGCACCGAAGAGTTTGGCGACGTCCAGGAAGTTGTGATCGCCTTGTGCTCCCGTGATCGCGATCACTTTGGCGTCGACATATTCGCGGGTGAGTTGAAGCGTTGCTTCAAGGCCGTCCGTTTCCGGCATCAATAGGTCCATGATTACGAGATCGACCGGTTCTTTCTGATAGAGCGTGAGCCCTTTGCGTCCATCCTCTGCTTCGAGCACGCGGTGCCCTGCCTTGACAAGGACCTCTTTCAACAGCCCTCGGATGGATTGTTCGTCGTCAATGACTAGGATGGTGGCCATACATGCTCTACTGATTTCTTGTGATCTTACCTGGCGCCTGCGATACAGTCTAGAAAGAAAATGATTTTTGGAATAGGGGCAAGAGGCGAAATGATGATGAGTCCGATTGGCCCCATGTGTGTGTGAACATCGTAGACATTGATGTGCTATCGCACCCTAATTTTTTCAATAGTGAAGGTCAAAACATACAGATATTAATGTTTGCATGGATGAATAAGCATACGCTTTTCAGGCATGAGAAGCGTATTTAATACCCATCGGGACGAAATTATTTGACCCAATTTTGGATTTTTGTTACAAGGCCGAAAGTTCTTTCAATGATCGCCTTCCACTCTTTGCAGGAGCTGTTTCAGTGAACACTACAGAAGATCAGTCCAAAGAAGATCAGTCCAAATGGGCCTGGACCAGACGAGCGTTTCTTCAGGTTTCCATGGTAGGAACTCTTTTACTGAGCGGCCGGATCGTTGGTCCACAGCCGGCACAGGCTCGTGAGCTACCGGAGGGCAGGCTGGCGTTGGTGAACGTGTGGACTAATGAGCGCTTGGACGTCACCTACCGCGACGAAGAGGGGAACTATGATCTGGCCGCGCTCGATGATGTGAATTACCTCCTGCGCTGCCATTACACGGGTGAAGTCGGCGCGATCGACGTTCGGGTGCTGGAGCACGTGAATTTGGTGCAGAACAAACTCGGCATCCAGGAAGAAGTTCATGTGATTTCCGGTTTTCGGTCTCCCGAGTACAATGCCATGTTGGTGCGGACAGACCGACATGTCGCCAAGAACAGCTTACACATGCAAGGGCAAGCGATCGATCTTCTAATCCCCGGTGTTCCTACTACGAAGCTTCGCCAAGCCGCGCTCGAACTGCGGTACGGCACGTGCATTTAGATTCCGGTCCCTTCCGGCATTGGTAGCTCTCTCCTGAGAGTCTAGCGAACCCTCTCTTCTTAGAACGCATCCGCTCCTGACGGGGATGTGGCGGGGGTGTTGTGTCGGAATCGGGTGCTATCGTTCGTTAGTCCGCTGCTAATAACTAAGACAGCTAGGCTAGTTTTGGGCGAGCCTGTTTCAGGATTCGCTCGATCAGGAGTGGCAACTCTTCCTGTCGATGGTTGACGCGACACGGCATCTCCTTCAGGTCGAGCACAACATAACTCCGGCGAATGCCCTAGTCCCGCCGCCACTTGGTCTTCGCAATGCCCCAGACGTTCTCAGTGCTGATCAGATGGCGACGGCGACTGGGCGCAACCGTCTGCTCATGCCGAATCCGGTAAGACCGGTAGCCATCGGTGAGCAGACCATCATCGCTCCGGAATCCATCGGCGCACATCCGGACTGCCCGGACCGGTTGCCGAATGCTCTACTGCCACGCTGGGCGCGTCACATTGGGCTCCGGACCGGGTATCGCGTCAGCACCGCTTCATGGGCCCAAAGACGCAAAGACGACGCCTGTGCCTTGCACGGCAGGACCCCGCCGGTGCGTGCGGATGCCGCCGCAGGAGCGATCATCACTTTCAATTTCGCCCTCCATCTGCGTTCCCACTTCACAGGCCCGCATCATGGCCTGGCGAAGACGAGGGTAGACTCGCTTGGCGGTCTGCCGAATGACGCCACGCTTCCGAGCGGCCAGGTTAGCTGGGGCCTCCGGCGCAAAGAGGCGTCTCCAGACCCGAAGGCGCCGAGTCCGCCAATGGGTTCTGGGGAGTAAGGACGAGGCCATACATCAGCATCGTGAGACCTCCAAATCGAGACAAGTTCCAATAACAATATGGATCTCATGAAATCATGATGCCTATGGTTTCAATTTGAAATCAGCAGTATTCGAATGCCCAATTTTGGCGTAGGCAGGAAAAAGCGAAACAATCCAACCACAACGAATAGCAGTAGTCCGCGGCATTTCCTCCTCACCCGTTCGTGTAATTTCCCCAGGCGTGTTATAGGCCGTATTCTTTCAGGACGATTTCCGTTGCGTTGATGCATAGAGCTACGGCGAACCGCTCAAAGCTGGATTAATTATTAGGAGGAGTGACGCAATCATGAAAATGAACAAATGGCTCAAACAACTCAAACGAAACCGTCGTGATGCACGCAAGGCCGCCCAGGAATCTGCGGAGCAAACAAGGCCCGCACATCAGCCATTTGTTCTGGAGTCACTCGAAGCCCGGATCTTGCTGTCGGCGACGCCGGTTGAAGCCGTTGTGACCACGGACAAGGCAGACTACTCGCCTGGCGAAACCGCGATCATCACGACGTCGAACCAACCCAGCACCTTAGAGGGCGCCACCTTTGCGGACGGCGAAATGGTCCAGTTCCAGGTCACCCGCACCGATGGGGTTCCGGATTTTCCAAGCGGCAATCTGCCCTGGTATGTGATCGACGGCGGGATTGATGCCTATCAAACTGACGTGAACAGCGATGGCCAGCTTGACTGGGTTCGTGCCGACAATGATGGCGTGGTGAACGGCAGCATCAGCACCACGTGGTTTGTCGAAGATCAGTACGCCAATTCATCGCTTCTCTTGACAGCGACTGGCATGGCATCCCACACAGTCGCGACGACGGCGTTTACGGATAGCGTCACGGCCGTCAACAACGTTGCCGCGAGCAGCGCCTCGGTACAACCAGGCAGCGCACTGACCGTCACTTTTAAGACCAACACCAGCGATACCATAGGCGCTGGGCAGAACAGCGTATCTGTGACCTCCACAGTGGCCACGGCGTATCTGGTCGATTCCAACAACAGCGCTACGGCGATAGGCTCAATCACGCTTTCCAATACCAATAGCGCCGCAGACACAAAAACCATTGATGCCACGGTAGGTGCAGGTGTCGCGGCTGGCAATTACACGCTTCGGGTAACGGTCGTGCAGACCACCGCAGGCACTACGACAGACTCGAAAAGCGCCGTCGGTCCGACCATCACCGTGACAGCGGTCAATGACGCGCCGGTCATCAATCGAGATAATGCTGCGGTTACGGTTAATGAAGGCACAACGGCAAGCAATACTGGAACATGGTCGGATGCTAACTTAGGCGATACTGTCACGTTGAGCGCATCGATCGGGACCGTGAGCAAATTAGGCACCAATACGGGTGGTACATGGTCATGGTCATACACGCCAACTGATGGCCCGGCTGGCCCAACAACGGTGACCGTTACAGCGAGTGACGGGACTACTTCGTCGAGTACCACGTTTAGTCTCACGGTCAACAACGTGGCGCCGACAATCGCGATCAGTGGAGCCGCCACCGTCAACGAAGGTGCGGTGTATAGCCTGACGTTGGGTGCGGTGAGCGATCCAGGGACGGACACGGTCAGTAGCTATCTCGTGCATTGGGGTGATGGCACCAGCGACAGCTACGGTAGCAACGGCGTCCAGACCCACACCTACGCCGACGGACCCAACACCTACAACGTGACAGTGGATCTGACTGACGGAGACGGCACGTTCGTGAATCGGGCCAATGCTCTGAGCGTCAGCGTCCTCAACGTCGCGCCGACAGCCACATTGCAGAACAATGGGTCGAAGACTTATGGTGAAACAGTTACCATCAGCTTTACCGGTGCATCTGATCCCTCAAACAGTGACACTTCAGCTGGCTTCCACTATGCCTTCGCTACCACTGAGGCAGGTCTAACGGGCGTTACCTATGCCAGTGGAAGCAGTGCGACTGCCTCGCACGATTTCACTAACCTCAATGCCGGCAGCTATACCTTCTGGGGGAGAATCATCGACCAGAACGGCGGCTTTACCGACTACAGTACAAATGTGACGGTGAGCAAGGCCACGGCCACGGTGAACGTGGTTGATTACAGTGATGTCTATGACGCCAACGCGCACACGGCGAGTGTGACGATCACCGGTGTAGGCGGTATCCAGTTGGCGTACGCGGAGCTCATCGGTACGAACGTGATCGACAGCGGCTCGGTTTTTGCTGAGACGACGGATTCGAACTACGAGTACGCGAGCGGCACGGCTACCCTGACGATCACCAAGGCGACTGCGACGGTGGTGGTGACGCCGTACAACGTGACGTATGACGGGCAGGCGCACACGGCGACCTACACGATCACCGGGGTGAACGGGGAGATGGGGGGCACGGTGGGGACGGTGGACGTGAGCGGCACGACGCACATCAACGCGGGTACCTATAACGATAGCTGGACCTTCACCGGCGCGGCGAACTACAACGACATCGCGGCCACGGCGATCACCAACACGATCGCCAAGGCGACCTTGACCGGGCTGGCGACTACGCAATCTGCCCTGAACATCGCGAAGCAGGGCGCACTTGTATTCTCCCTCAACAGCATCACCGGCCTGGTAAACGGCGACACGCTCATTTCCCTCCTCAGCAGCATGAGCTTCACCCTCAAGGTTGGAGAGAGTACCTACGAGTTCGCACCGAGCGTTGCGATTGATACGCACGGTGATGCGAACGCCAGCAATGACACCGTGGTGGTCACTTACAGCCTGAAGAACGGTGGTGACTCCGGACAGTTGGCTGCCTACCTCCAGGCGCTCAACATCTCTGACGGGACTGCTTCGACCTCGGCGAGCAACGCTCAAGTCGACGCCATTTGGGTCAACATGAGCACCGCCAACTATACGTTCAGCGATGACGCGCTAACCAAGTTGTTCTACTCGTTGAAGTAAGCCCGAACCCTGATCTACAGTCGGATCGCCCCGATGTGGTTCGGTCAACGGACCGTTCCACATCGGGGGTCCTCTCGGATGAGAAAACCTTTACCGTGGATGAGCCAAGGGCAGGCGTTCTGATTTCTGTTGTCGTCGAAGATAAGGGAGCCTTTCTCGACTATCTGATCTGTCTAGCTGGCCGGATCGGAACCCCCTAAAGGATCCGGATAGACGAGAAACACGAAGTCTGAGATGCACCTGTTAGGTCTTGAATCCGATGCGGGGGGATTTCGGCGCGGGGGATTCCAGGAGTTGTCAGATGGTTTCACAGAGGTAAATGTGAATGGCTGAGCCGGTGAGAACTTCAGTGTGCGGAGGTGGTCACAGTTTGTGGCCACTTCCAACTTCTCCAGCTTGGTCAATCAAAATGTGAAGTCTTTGGGAATGTCCTTCCTCTAACACGTCGCTCAAATTCAGCTCAGTGATACCCTAGAGCGTCTAGATCCTCTCCTGCCCTGGTCCTACAAACCGGCCATTGGCTCGTTCTGTATTGTGGGGACATCCTTATAAATTGTTGTTTTTACTCGACAGTTTAGCAGTGACGGGCGATACTTTCCCCACACTGCCTTGCACCATTTTGGTGGTGATGAAGGATGCTCGCTTTGAATCTTCAATCAGACTGTCAGCTGACGCAGAACGCCGCATGCAACCAGCCCACTTAAAGATTGTTCCCGCGCACGACGGGGCTGCACAGACGACAGGGCCTGTATTCTATGAGGCCGGTCCCTGGGCTGCCTTTGCTGGTGCTACGACAACGATGACTTTTGGTCAGGGATGGCTGGCCCTGCAATGTCGCATGATTGAAGGGGTCCGGTCCGGGCTCGTGCTCCTCGGGCCCCCAGGTCGTGGACCATTTCGGGCTTCGGCCAATTGGCCGGAGGGTTCCCCGGTGTCCACGTCGTTGGCGAAGACGGCCGAGCGCACACTGGCGGAACGGCGCGGTGTGGTGGTCCGTCAGCCAGCAGCCGACGGTGAAGTCGAGTCCAGCCATTGCGCCGTCGGCTATCCCATCGACCTGCGTGGCGCGCTCTGTGGAGCAGCCGTGATCGAAGTGCCGGCCGTGTCGGATGCCCAGGTGCAAGCGATCATGCGGCAGTTGCATTGGGGGGCTGCTTGGCTGGAGCTGTTGTTCGCCCGTGATGCAATCGCGGGCGAGAAAGAGATGCGTGAGCGGATTCAGACCGCGCTGGACTTGGTAGCGACCTCGGTCGGGCATGACCGGTTTTACGCATCGGCTCTGGCGTTGGTGAATACCCTGGCAACGCACTTTCAGTGTGATCGGGTGAGCCTCGGATTTGTCACAAGGGGCCATGCGCGTGTGACCGCGGTGTCGCACAGTGCCCAATTCAAAGAACAGGCCAATGTGATTCGCGGGATGGCCGAGGCCATGGATGAAGCCATCGACCAGCGCGAGACGATCGTCTATCCGGTACCCGCGGAAGGCGCCGCAGTCGTCGTACAGACCCATGAGGCGTTTGCGAAGGAGCATGGGAGCGGGGCGCTTCTCTGTGTGCCGTTAGAAGCGGGCGGGCAGGCTGTCGGAGCCCTGCTTCTGGAACGACCGGCGGAACGGGCGTTCGATCAGAAGAGCGTGGAGCTGTGCCGGTCCGTGGCGGCGCTCGTCGGGCCCGTGTTGGAGATCCATCGACGCGACGATCGGTGGCTGGGGGCCAAGATCTGGGATTCGGTCACGCGGTCTGTCGGCGACCTGC
>JARFPM010000062.1 GCA_030444405.1 Nitrospira sp. | reverse complement strand
GGCCTATCTCGACGAACATGTCGGGGATGAGCGGAAGCGACAAATTGCCTTACATTTGGCGATCTGTGCCGGCTGTGAAACCTATGTGAAACAGATTGCCACGGTTCGGGACGTGGTGGGGTTACTGCCTAAGGCTGTTGAACAACCGGCCGATTCTCAGCGATTAGGGCAGGCCTTTGTCGCGCGGGCACGCCGATCATCATCCGGCGGTTGATGCTCTTGATCGGAGAGTTCCCATGAGAAGCTATGAAGGGCGATGGGATCATCGGAGACTAACGTGCCGTGAGGTCTCGCATCAGGTCAGTACGTATCTCGATGACTGTCTCCCGATTCACACTCAGATCCGGATGACACTGCATCTGGCTGCTTGTGGTCACTGCCGTACGTATGTGAAGCAGGTTGGGTTCGTGCAACAGACGCTCTTACTCCTTCCCAAACAGAATCCCGCACCGATCAACCAAGATCTCCTACGTCGTCGGTTCTCATCGCTTCATACCTAGTACGAGGATGTTCTGTACCACTCAGTAAGAGATCGTCCATAGAATCGACTCAGGGCTATGGTGAAACCAGCCCCAACATCGATCCGGAACAAGGAGCAGCTATGAGAGCCGTCGCAGTGATCCCAGGACAGCCGGATTCTATCCATCTCGCCAACCTGCCGAAGCCCTCAGTGCATGAAATCCAAAACGGACGCGGGGTCTTGGTGCAAGTGTTGCGTGTCGGAGTCGATGGAACCGATAAGGAAATCAACGCAGCAGAATATGGGCAAGCTCCTCCCGGCTATGACTTCCTCGTCATCGGTCACGAATGTTTCGGGCGCGTGCTGGAAGTCGGACCCAATGTCACGGAACTCATGCCGGGCGACTACGTTGTCCCGACCGTGCGGCGGCCGGGCGGGAGCTTTTACGACCAGGTCGGCCAGTACGACATGACGCTGGAAGACGTCTATTACGAGCGCGGCATCAATTTACGGCACGGCTACCTGACGGAACTCTTTGTCGAGGACCCGGAATATTTGGTGAAGATTCCGAAAGGATTGAAGGATGTGGCAGTTCTGTTGGAACCCACTTCCATTATAGAGAAAGGCATCATTCAGGCCTTTGAAGCGCAGCGTCGATTCAAGATCTGGCGGCCAAAGAAAGCGGCGGTACTCGGAGCAGGAACAGTCGGGCTTCTGGCTGCTCTGTCGCTCAAAATGAAGGGCCTCGATGTCACGAGTTTTGGGAAGCAGACCGGGCCTTCACGCAATGTGGATCTCTTGGACAAGCTCGGCGTGCGCTATGTGTCGACGGATGATCTTTCCATTCGAGAAGCGGCCAGGCGGTTTGGCCCGTTCGATGTGATGTTCGAGGCCACCGGCTACTCCCCGGTGGTCTTCGAGGCGATGGAGAGCTTAGGGAAGAACGGGGTGCTTGTCTTGGCCAGCGTGACTGGAGGCGATCGGCAGCATGCCATCCCTGCGGACAAGATCAACCTGGATTTCGTGCTTGGCAATAAACTCGTCGTCGGTACGGTGAACGCGAATCGTGAGTACTTCGAAGCCGGCGTCTATGACTTTGCGAGGGCAGAACTGGAATTCCCAGGCTGGCTCTCTCAACTCCTGACTCATCCGGTGACAGGCCTGGAGAACTATCAAGAGATGATGTTGACGCTGACGATGGAAAAGACTGCAATCAAGGTGTACGTCAACGTGACCCCTCATTAATAAGGGCAAGCTTCATCTGTCTGTAAGAGTGTCCTGCCTGGATCGACTGTGTTTCAGACGCCAGAAAGGTACATCATCATGAATCGGCACGCGAACGTATTGATCCTAACCACCTGTTTCATCTTCTCTCATTCTTCTCTTGTGTTTGCCGCACAATTCTTTGAACGGAACGGCTTGGCAATTGACGGCTATGATTCGGTCGCCTATTTCACGGAGCAGAAGCCGGTGAAGGGATCACCGGAGTTTCGTGTTGAGTTTGAAGGCTCGACCTTCCAGTTCGCTTCAGAGCTTCACCGGGATACCTTTGCTGCCAATCCGGAGAAGTTCGTGCCCCAGTACGGTGGGTACTGTGCCTATGGGATGGCGAGAGGCTACAAGGCCAAGATCGATCCAGTGGCCTTTACCGTTATCCGTGATAAACTTTATCTGAATTATAGTGATGCCGTGCGGACGCGATGGCTGTCGGATGTCCCGGGTTATATTCAACAGGCGGATGCCAACTGGCCGGAGGTCCAGAAGCAGACCAACGGGCAGGAGTAGTCGAAAGTTGTTCTCTCACCATAGCAATCTACCTATAACAACCAGGAGGTTATCGATGAAGCAGATGATGGTTTCATTCGCAGTGGTCGCTGGCCTGATGTGTGCCTGCACCTTGTCTTTCGCCAATGAAATGAGTTCAATGGCCAATGAGATGAAAAGCGACATGAAAGCCGATGTGGACGCGATGAAGGGGGAGATGAAGGCCAGCACTGATGCGATCAAAGGAAAGCCTGGTGCGATGAAGGGTGAGATGAAAGGCGAGATGAAGGCGAAGACGGATTCGATGAAAGCGGCAAATGATGCCATGAAAGACGACATGAAGGCCACCAAAGATGCGATGAAAGGCGGCATGAGGGGAGTCTTGGGCTATTAAATAGAGAACCTACTCGCGTTGTAACGCGCCACGGCCTGCGCTCGGATGAACCGACCGCAGGCCGTTGTGTTTTTCTGCATAGGCCACCCACTGCCTGTCCTGTAAGGAAGCTCCTCTGTCTCCGACCAAACGGTAGGTTGTGCGTCATTTGAGTGAGGAGGTGGACTATGGCGGTACTCGTTCAATCGACGGACGCGGCGTTCAGACGGGCAGAGGAGTCACGGCCGATGGCGGAACCGCCGGCATTGGACTCGCCTCGTGCGAGTGACCAGATGGTTTCTTCAGCACCTTCTACAGAACGGGTGTACCGCCATCAGCTGCCGGTGCGGATCAGTCATTGGCTCAATGTGCCCTTTCTGATCATCCTCATCATGAGCGGGCTGCAGATCTTTAACGCGCATCCGGCCCTCTATTGGGAGGACCCCTCCGATCGCGATCATGCGCTGCTCTTGATCAGACCTGTGCAATCTGACAGCGGAGAAATAAAAGGTGTCACAACGATCTTGGGACATCAATTCGATACGACCGGCGTGCTCGGCTACTCGGATGGTATGAGACGTGCCTTCCCGGCTTGGGCGACGATTCCGAGTGCCAAGTGGCTCGCGATGGGACGGCAATGGCATCTGTTCTTTGCCTGGCTCTTCGTCATCAACGGGCTTCTGTTCACCGCCTATGCCTTCGCAAGTCGACATGCGACTCGTGACTTGGTCCCAACCGGCAACGATCTTCGAGGCATCGGCAAGTCAGTCAAAGAGCATCTGATCCTTCGACATCCCACCGGAGACGAGGCCAAGCGGTACAACGTGCTTCAAAAGCTGGCCTATGCCACGGTCTTGTTCATCGTGGCGCCGCTGATCGTGCTGACTGGTCTGGCGATGTCACCGACGATCGATACGGCGTTCCCCTGGCTCTTGACCATCTTCGAGGGACGCCAAGCCGCAAGGACGATTCACTTCGTTGCCTGCTTCTCGTTTGTCGGCTTCATCGTCATTCACGTTCTCCAGGTGATTCTCACCGGGTTCTTCAACAACATCCGCTCGATGGTCACCGGGTG
Source organism: Nitrospira sp. (assembly GCA_030444405.1). Taxonomy (GTDB): domain Bacteria; phylum Nitrospirota; class Nitrospiria; order Nitrospirales; family Nitrospiraceae; genus Nitrospira_D. The sequence goes on along the minus strand of JARFPM010000062.1, from coordinate 18,186 downwards.
GTTTGTCGTCAAACATGAAGGAGTGGGTCATGAAGCATGAACACGCGATGGAGCGACGCCGATTCCTCAAGGGAACAGTGGGAGCCGCGAGCCTGGTCGCACTCTCCGGGTGCGACAATCTCACGCAGAGCAGTTGGTTCCCAGGCATCCTCGGCAAGGCCGAACGACTGACGGAAGCTGTGCAACGGGCGGTCACGCCACGGGATGCGCTTGCCAAAGAATATAGGGAGGCCGATATCTCAAAGATCTTTCCGGCGAATGGCAACACTGATCCCGGTACCGAACGGTATGCAGAGCATGTCGCGCAGAACTTTTCTGAATGGACGTTGGAAGTGGTGGGCTTGGTTCAGACTCCGCGAAGTTGGTCGCTTGCTGCGCTGAAAGAGCTGCCCTCCCGGACGCAAATAACTCGTCACGATTGCGTGGAGGGGTGGACCGCGATTGGGAAGTGGACCGGTGTGCCGGTCGGTGACTTGATGCATCACGTCGAGCCGTTGCCGAACGCTCGCTATGCTGTGTTCCGCTGTGCCGATGTGGATGATGAAGGCATCACGTACTACGAGAGCATAGCAGTGGCCGATTGCTATCACCCCCAGACCATCCTGGCCTACGAGCTCAATGACAGGCCATTGGATGTTCCTCACGGTGCCCCACTCCGGCTCCGCTTCGAACGGCAGCTCGGGTACAAACAGGCGAAGTATGTCATGAAGATTCAGCTGGTCGAATCTCTAGTCGGCATCGGAGGTGGGAAGGGGGGCTATTGGGAGGATCAGGGGTATGAATGGTACGCCGGGATCTAGGCAGAGCAATAAAGCAAGTCGCCGTTGCGGAAGATCCATACCGAAACGGTGACGGTCAGCGCCGGCCGTCATACCAGACAGAGAGGTGTTTCTTATCTTGTAACGTCCTTTTCGGAAGGATAAAGATTCGGAAGATCTGGGAGGCAATCTCCCGGCCTGAGTACAGCGAGAATTTGCGTGATGACGTCTCCAGCAAATTCCTAGCGCGCATTATTCATGAGCCGTTCTACTGCAATCGTGGATTTGCTGCTGCGACAAGCCTGGACGCGGCTGGCCCAGCGTCCAGCCATGCGGGCTCGCCGTTCGGCGGTCAACAGACTGTTTCAAGTATGCTTCCCTCCCTTACGACTTCGCGCGCCTGTCTCGCAAGGCGACGGGGCGATTTCGCGACGAACCGTCGTGAATAATGCGGGCTAGGGCGGCAGCCTGTTGCCGCACCGTGCCCTGGGAGGGAAGGCCCAGGTCTTGGAGCTAGACGGATATCTCCTTACCAAAAGAGACATTGACATAACATTCGAACAGCTTTTCACACAGCTCCCGCCTTCTTCGCGAGAACGTGATCGAAGGGGTGCTCTCAAGGCTCGGCATCATCAGCCTCCTGGGACAGTCGATGCTCCGGTTCATCTCACAGAATTGTCTGTCATTCCACGACCCACAGCGTAAAGCCATGTGCCTCGCGCAGTAATCGATCCGTGATGCCTCCGCCGAAGAACCGTTTGATCCCGTTTGAGCCGTGACGGTTGACCACGATCGTCTCGTAGCCTCCGTTGCGGGCTTCGTCGAGAATAGTGTGCGCGATGTCGTCTTCATGCCCGAACTTCAACGTGACGCGATCCAGAGGAAATCCGGTCTTCCCGAACACCTCCAGTGCTTTCACCAGGATCGGGTACTCAATCATGCTTTCCACGCGAATCCAGGTCTCCTGATCTTGTTGCAACTCTTCGGCCAAGTGAACTTCCACTCTAGGGTCCTCGGACCCGCCATGTTCCAAGAGTTCGCGCGGCATCGGTTTCAGTACGTGAAACAAGGTGACATGCACATCGCGAGTGTCATGCAGCAGGGTGCCCACATAATGCAGCGCCCGCTCGGAGTGCTCGGAGTCATCGACCGCGACCAGAATTCGCGAGACGCTGGCGTTCCCGCGAGGAATCGTCGTTGGGAGAGGGTGCGGTACCATAAGTCACCAGACTTCCGAAGGCGAGCGGTGAAACTCCGCCACTACCGGACAGACGAGTGCGGCAAAGTCCGCGTATCGCATTCTGATCGCTTCCGAATGGGTACCGGCTTCAAAAACGATCTCCTCGTCCTCCGTGAGCGAGTGATCGACGTACACCGGAAGCCCATAGAGGACGCCGAACGGCGGCATCGCCCCCAACTCACAGTCGGGGAAGAGATCTTTGAGTTCATCCTCGGTCGCGAGTCGTACCTGGTGGATGGCGAAGAGCGTCCTCAAACGATGGAGATCCACTTGCCAACTGGCCGGCAGCACCGTCATCACGAACCGCTCATCTACCTTCAGGATCACGACCTTCGCCATTTCCTTTTCCGGGGTATGGAGCGTCTGTGCGATCGCGGCGGCTCGAAAGCCCTCTGGATGAGGCAACACATCGTAATGCACATGTTTACGATCGAGATACTCTTTGAGTGTTTGTGAGATGGGCATGGCAGCACCTCCTGTGGTGGCCGACCTCCCGCTGAAAGGTCGCTGCAAGGGGGGATAAACGAGAATGGGGACTGCTTGCTGACAGCGTAATCGTGGCGGGAACGAATCTCATGACCAAGTCTCCGCTCTGATCATGACGACCAACGGTAACATCTTATTATACTCCTTTTGCATATCCAGGTCTTGTGTCACGAAATCCGGGAGGCCTTGGGCAGAGTTCCAATCCGTGCCCTGTTTCCAGGAGCACCGACACCTACTATTGTGTTGCCCCTTGAAGCTTGATACCCTCTCGCCAGTTTGTCCCCCTCCAGTTCATGACGATGTTGTGATCCATGAGCCGAATTCAGGATATAAGGGGCCGGGTGAGGCCGTGCTCGCAGGGGATTCACCACGATGATGAAGCCGGAAGACTGGGAGGCTCACGCAGGCTGGATTCTGGAAGCTGTGTCGGAGGCCCGGGTGATCGTCGACTGGACGGGCCGCATCGTCTTCGTCAACCGTCCAAGTGAAGCGTGGTTCGGGTATCGACGCGAAGAGCTCATCGGCCAGAAGGTCGAGGTGCTCGTGCCGGAGCGGCATCGAGGTGCCCATTCGAGCAATCGCGCGAGCTTCACTTCCCAGCCTCGCGCCCGCCCCATGGGAGCCGGCCTCGAACTCGACGCGCGCCGGAAAGATGGGACCGAATTCCCAGTGGATATCAGCCTTTGGCCGCTGGAGCAGGAGGGCAGGCTGTTTATCCTGGCGGCCATCCGCGATATGACCGAGCACAAAAGGCTCCAAACACAGCTCGCCAACGAACACCGGGAGCTGGTTCGGGCGCGCCAGGAACTGGAGAAGACGGTGGCCGACCTCAAACGGTCCAACTCGGAACTGGAACAGTTCGCCTATGTCGCCTCGCACGACCTGCAGGAGCCGCTGCGCATGGTGGCCAGTTACACACAACTCTTGGCGAAACGGTACAAAGGGAAACTCGATACCGATGCGGACGAGTTCATCGGCTATGCCGTGGATGGCGCCAACCGGATGCAGAGGCTGATTCAAGACCTGCTGGCGTACTCGCGTGTGACAACACAGGGCCACGATTTTGAGCGAGTGAAGTGCGACGAGGTCTTGGAAGAGGTGCTGGATAATTTACGGCTCGCTGTCGACGAGAGTCAGACGGTCGTGACCCACAATGTTCAGCTGACGGTCATGGCTGACAGGGGCCAACTGGGACAGGTCTTTCAGAACCTGATCGGCAACGCCATCAAATTCAGAGGTCAGGAGCCGCCGTGGGTTCACATTTCGGCCGAGCGCCGGAACGAGGAATGGCTTTTCTCGGTGCGCGATAACGGCATAGGGATCGATCCGCAGTACGCCGACCGAATCTTCGTGGTCTTTCAGCGCCTGCATGCTAGAGAAGAATATCCCGGCACCGGCATCGGTCTGGCGATTTGCAAGAAGATTGTCGAGCGCCACGGCGGACGTATTTGGGTGAAGTCGCAACTCGGCAAGGGAGCCACGTTCTATTTCACACTGCCGGTCCACTCACCCGGCCCTTTCCCTGAGGGAGAGGGAGCAGGTTAAGGGGGCAAGAGGCGAGGGGGTGGAGTCCATTCTGGTGAAGAATGTGGAGTCAGGATGCACTTTGCGATTGACGGTTGTGTTGTAACGAGGAGGCATGATGGTTGGTACCGAATTTGTGAAACCGGTCGAGATCTTGCTGGTGGAAGACAATCCGGGCGATGTGCGCCTGACCAAAGAAGCCTTGAAAGAGGCCAAGGTGATCAACCACCTGACGGTGCTCAAGGATGGCGTCGAGGCGCTGGCCTTTCTGCGCCGGGAGGGTCAGTACGGCAATGCGCCCCGCCCACATCTGATTCTGCTCGACCTGAATCTTCCCAAGAAAGACGGCCGCGAAGTATTGGCGGAGATAAAAGACGACGAGAAATTGAGGCGCATTCCAGTGGTGGTATTGACGACCTCTCAGAATGAGCAAGACGTGTTGAAAACCTACAATCTCCACGCCAACTGCTACGTGACCAAGCCGGTGGATTTGGAGCAGTTCATCACGGTCGTGAAGTCGATCGAGGATTTCTGGCTCGGGATCGTCGTGTTGCCGAAGAATGGGCACCACATGAAGCATGAAGCGTGAGGGGATTGGCTCGCGGCGACGGCGTGCCTGCCCCCCTCCCCCTCGCTGAAAGGGGCCAGGCGCCAGGAAGAAGGGTGCCAGTCCCTAGCGAGTGCCTGTCCCGTGACCGGGCCACGATTGACGCATAACGGTTGACGAATGACGACTCACGGTGCCATGCGGATTCTGCTGGTTGAGGACAACCCCGGTGATGTACGGCTGCTGCGCGAGTCTCTGGCGGAAGCGGGCGCCGGCCGATTCGAGTTGACAAACGTCGATCGGCTCTCTGTGGGACTCGAACGGCTCGCAGAAACGAGCTTCGACGTGGTGTTGCTGGATCTCTCCCTGCCCGATAGTCAGGGCCTGGACACTGTCGTCCGGATGCGCGCCGCCTCGAAGAACATATCGATCGTCGTTCTGACCGGAGTTGAAGATGAGGAGCTCGGAGTGCGACTGATCCAGGCGGGAGCGCAGGACTATCTCGTGAAAGGGCAAGTGACCGGTCATCTGCTGACGCGGTCCCTGCGCTACGCCGTTGAGCGCGAGCGGGTGGAAGCGGCCCTCCGCGAGCAAACGAGGATTTTGCATTCCATTCTGCACAGTTTAGGAGAGGGGGTGGTCGTGACGGCTCCGGACGATACACCTGTGCTTTTGAATCCGGCCGCTGAACGAATCCTCGGCATCTCGCACACCGAGGAGACGGCAGCCGAATGGATGAGGTGGCTCGGACGCTCTTCGGCGGACGGGATGGTCGGCGCTCTGAAGACTGAACTTCCTTTTCTTGGTGTGCTGCAAGGGGCCGATATCAACAACGTCGAAATGTCCACTCGCAACCTGGCGAATTCAGAAGTCGTGTGGATAAGCGTGAATGCGAGACTGCTGGAAGACGACACAGGCGCTCAACGCGGGCGGGTGATCGTGTTCCGCGACGTAACGAAGAACAAGGCGGCCGAGGAGGAGCTCCGGGAGAGCGAGGCGCGGTTCCGAGCGATCTTGGACAACAGCCCGGCACTGATCTTCCTCAAAGATGTCGATGGGCGGTATCTGCTGGCCAATCGAAAGTTTGAAGAGGTCTTCCATCTTGCGAACCGGAATCTCATCGGAAAAACGGACGATGAAATATTCCCGCCTGCACAGGCGGCGGCGTTTCGAGCCAACGACCGAAAGGTTCTGGGGGGCGGGGCGCCGATGGAGTTCGAAGAAGTGGCGCTCCACGACGATGGTCCTCATACAAGCATCGTCATGAAGTTTCCGTTATTGAATGCGCAGGGGCAGTGTTCCGCCTTGTGCGGGATTGCGACCGATATCACCGAGCGGAAGCGTGCGGAGGCTGCATTACAGATCGCGCAGACGAAGCTGCGGCAGACGCTCCAGGCTTCCAATACGGGCCTCTGGGATTGGAACACCGTTACGAACGAGGTGGAGTTCACCACCGAATGGAAACGGCAGCTGGGATACAAGGACCACGAAATTGCCGGGCGCTTCGAGGAATGGGAGGCGCGCCTGCACCCCGCGGACCGGGAGCGGGCCATGGCCTATGTCAGGGCCTATCTGGAAAAGCCGGAGGGGGAGTACGCGCAGGAATTCCGCCTGCAGCACAAGGACGGTTCCTACCGCTGGATCGCCGCCCGCGCTTCGTTCGCCCCCGAGCCGGCCGGCCGGCGCGTGCGCCTTCTGGGCTCGCACATTGACATCACCGGCCGCAAGCGGGCGGAGGAACAGCTGCGGGACACCCTGGACTGCGTTCGGACGCTCTCGCAGCGCCTGGAAGCGGTACGCGAAGAGGAACGGACCAGGATTGCCCGCGAGCTGCACGATGAACTCGGCGTCCGCTTGACCTGTCTGAAGCTGGACCTGGCCCGCTTGCAGTCCATGATGGGAGAGTCGATTTTCCCACGCGAGAAGATGGAGGAGAAGATTCTTTCGATGACTGCCGAGGTGGATTCCACGATTGCCTCGGCCCAGGGCCTGGTGGCGGAATTGAGACCCGGCGTTCTGGATGATCTTGGCTTGGTCGCGGCGATTGAATGGCAATGCCAGGACTTTGAACGGCGGAGCGGAATCCGCTGTTGCTGTGAAGCCAGGGAGGGTGACATTCAGCTTGACCGGCGGCAGGCCACAGCTGCGTTTCGGATTTGCCAGGAGGCGCTCATGAATGTGGCGCGTCACGCCAAGGCGACGTCTATTCGGGTGCTGGTGGAACAGTTGAACGGCGATCTGCTGCTCGAAATTCAGGATAATGGGCTGGGTATCCCTGTTGAGAAGCTCACCGATTCGGCCTCGCTTGGTCTGTTGGGGATGCGCGAGCGCGCCGCGAGTCTTGGTGGACAGATTGAGATTGCCGGCCAGCCCGGGAAAGGCACGACGGTGATGTTGCGATTGCCGTGTTCAGAACAGGCTGACAAGTGAATACTCTCTCGAATATGCCAGCCTGTCAGCCTGAAACTTTCCGGCTCAGTCGTCATGATAATGATCTTTCATGGGGACTCATGGGAAGGCGATGCTGAAAATTCTGATCGCCGACGACTTTCCGCTCTTCCGGCGAGGGGTTAAGGACTTGCTATCTGACGGCCTGGGGAGCGTCACGATCGAGGAGTGCGGCAACGCCCATGACCTGTTCGAGTTGGTCCGGTGCGAGAAGTGGGATGTCGTCATTCTGGACATCAGTATGCCGGGCACCACCGGAACCGACGCGCTCAAGCAAGTGAAGGCGGAGCGCCCAAAGCTGCCTGTCATCGTGCTCAGCATGCACCCGGAGGATCAGTACGCCGTCCGCATGTTCAAGGCCGGGGCAGACGCCTATCTGACCAAGGCCAGCGCGCCAGAGGAGCTCGTGACGGCCATCAAGAAGGTGGTCGCCGGCGGGCAGTATGTGAGCCAGACTCTCGGTGAGAAGCTCGTGCACCTGCTTCACCGTGGCGACGAAGAGACACCGCATGAGCTTCTGTCCGACCGGGAGTACGAAGTGATGCGTCTCCTGGCTTCAGGCAAGACCGTCTCGGAGATTGCCGGCAACCTGCATTTAGGAACCACCACGATCAGTACCTACCGTACCCGTATTTTGGAAAAACTTCATCTCAAGAACAACGCGGAACTCATGCGCTACGCCGTTCAACAGGGAATTGTGGAATCAAAGTTCTGAGAGCTGAGTATTGAGTTGAAACGGCATATGCACGCACAGTCCTGCCACCCTTTGATCCCTGACCTCTGCCCACTCCAGCTTCTGCGCTGAGCACTCAGCACTTCATCTCGCCTCTGTCGTACGAACCACGACAGTGCTGTAGTTGCCGATTCGACAAGAAAATCCCGTTTTTGTCGATAGGATGCTTAAGAGAACTCGGCTATACATCCAGCCATACACGTCGCGCAACAGATCGTCTATTGTTCTCTCCTCACCAAAGGAGAATGTTATGGCAAAAACGGCTATCCCCATTGTTGACTCAGTCATGTGCCGAAAAATCGCCGGCGTTGGGACCTGTACCTTCGATGAATTGGTTCGCCGGTTGCCGACCTATTCCTGGGCGCAAGTGTTTTCGGCGGTAGATCGGCTCAGCCGGCAAGGAACCCTCTCGGTCAGACGCATGCGCGGCGTCGACTACATGGTTATTCATCGGGCCGGCTCCTCCCATTCCCGGGTCTTCGCAAGACCGGGAGTGCCAAGCCGTACTATCTCAGGTGATCCGATACGGCGTCGCCGCGTGAACCGTGAAATGGCATGAGGCTAATTCAGAAGTGAAAGGAGATCGGATGATGACGAACCGGCAGCACGTTGAAAGAACCAGGGTGATGATTGTGGAACAGGACCAGGAATTGGGGTTGAAACTTGCCGATTGGCTCGCAACTCACGGCTATCACCCGGTATTCATCAGGACAGTCAATGCTGCGATTGATGGGTTGGCCGGTTTCAAGCCGAAGGCCGTCTTTGTCGGCCTCGGCTGTTCTGCGCCAGCGGCCCGGGTCGACATGGTTGAGATACTCCTTCTGATCCAGACCATTTGTCCATCCGTTCCGGTGATCATGATGGCGGATCAGAGCAGCGAGGACCTGACGCACGTTGTATTTCGCCAAGGAGTTCGCCGTTTTCTGGTCAAGCCGGTGGAATTCTCGCACATCGGCGAGGTGCTTCAGTCGGAACTGAGTGCGGTAAGTGCGGTAGCGGCATAAAGCGGTGAAATCGTCGACCAACCGGTAGAGGGCTGGCACTATTCAGCATTTGTTATAAATAGGAGGAGAACTCGTCATGCCTAAAAATACTCAGTCAGTCTCACGCTCCACACAACGTGACACAGGAGTCAAATCACGGAGCAACGGGAACGGCGTTACCAACCGGCCTAATGAAAATTCCCATGGTATCCATGCGCGCATCTCGGAACGCGCCTACGCTCTCTATGAGGAGCATGGCCGAAAGGACGGCCACGCCCTTGAAGACTGGTTGGCGGCCGAACAACACATACTCAATCAAGATCGGTAGCAGGATTTTGAACCATCCACCAAGGCATCTTCAAGCCCGCCATGAAATGAATGAGAACGCGCAGTTCGTGATCCGGCATTCTGCCGACAAGTCCGGCAAACCAGTGGATCCGGTTCTCCATCTTGTGAAGGAGACGTCATGATCGACACCAGCGCTGCGAGTCTAACCCTCACGATCGCGATTCTGAGCAGTCAGTGTCTCGTGTGGTTGGGATTGCAGAAAATTCTCGAGAGCTGCGCGACCGTCCCGATGGTCGTGCACCCCTACCCCGGGAGGACATCTGACCTGCTCCGCGCCGAGAGCCGACCAGACGTGTTCATCCTGGATCTGGGGACCGAGCGCGACGCCATCGGCACCATCAACCAGATTCGGGAGGCAGCCCCGACCAGTAAGATCGTGTTGCTGGGCGGATTCGAGGAGCAGGAACGCATGCGCGACGCCTTTGCCTACGGCGTCGACGGCATCATCCTCAAGGTTCAACCGCCAGCCGTCGTGCTCGCGGTGATCGAGGCACTGGCTGTCCCCGCGCAGCCTCATATCCCCCTAGAGCTAGATGGCGGGGGAAGGCTGGCCCTCGGAATATCCTTCAGGAAGAAGATCGAATCCGACCCGCAGTCGCCGGCGTGGCCCGAGGCCTTGACCGATCGAGAGCGCGAGATTATTCAATTGGTGGGACAGGGACTCTCGAACAAGGACATCGCCTATCAGTTGTCGATCAGTGACAGTACGGTCCGGCATCACCTGACGAGCATTTTCGACAAGATTGGCGTGCCCAATCGACAAAAGCTCCTGGTCCACACACTTCACTTGTGCGCCACACCTGTCTAGAACCCATCTCAAAATAGCGTGACGACGATCGTGGTGCACGCCAGCGGCACAACCCCCAGGAAGTTGGTGGCGCCGTACTCTCGCTCACGAGGAGCCACCGTTGCCACTGGAGCCAGGCAACGACGCGTTCGACAAGCCGGCGGTGTTCGTGCGGGCTCGCACCGGCGGTCGTCCTGTCGTCGAAATTAGGACAACAATACATATAGAAATCCGACGAACTAATCGTGATTGCATCGATTGTGGAAGACCGATGTTCCCGCTATTAACCGATGCGAGAGACAAGATTCTCATTTGCAAGATCGATCGACATGCATGGGTTCAGCACGAGTCATTGGGAGTAAGCGGCGCGACACTGTCACATGTGGCGGAACGGCGCCGATCTCACAAGAAGGATTTGAGATGCGAACCGCGATGATTGAATCGGCCATTCGGATGGAACTCTATCGGAACGGGCCCTGCGCGCTTCGTGCCTTGATCGAACGGCTTTCCCAGTTTTCTTGGAATGAGGTGTTTGCCGCGATCGATCGGCTCAGCCGAAAGGGGACGCTGGTGCTCCATCGCACGGCCGAATTCGACTATGAAGTATCGGCCCGACCGATTCCCGAACCGTCTCTCGCGAGACTCAACACGGTTAGGGAAGGAGTACTTCGTTGAACCGATCCCGATTGTCGGGTGTACGCATGAATTGCTCACGATGCCAGGGGCTCCTGTGCTTCAGTGAACTGCGTGACGAGGCGGGCGGGCTCGTCACAGAGGGGGCGACGGCATTCCGGTGCATCCTGTGCGGAGAGCTCATTGATTCGGTGATTCTGATGAATAGGGCGCGCAGGGCAGCCAGGCGCGAACCCTATAGCCGAGCCGTTTTTCGTCGTCGCGCCGTGCCTGTCGTCATGAAGTAACCCCTGATGGCGTCCATTCTTGACACGACATGGCGCATCCTCCCGTGGGTATTGCGAAATACGATGTCCTACCAAGCAGGCTTAGAAAGAAGTGCTGATCCGAGGCGTCGGTCTGCCGAATGGGTATGGAGCTGAGAAATCACGGATCGTGTTCCTGTTAACCCAACTGGACAATCGTGAGAAAGCTGCCGAATCAACAGGCTCTTCTCAGCGCCGGCCGTCATACCAGACAGAGAGGTGTTTCTTATCTTGTAACGTCCTTTTCGGAAGGAAAAAGATTCGGAAGATCTGAGCGGCAATTTCACGACCTGAGTAGAGCGACACTTTCCGAGATGACGTTTTGAGCGGGTGTTGCGTCAAAATGGTGAATTGAAGGCCATGCTGTCGGCCCCATCGCTTGAGTTGTTTGCTGAGCCGAATTTCATCCAATGCGTAGAGGTCTTGGTCGAATCCGCCGACCTCTTGAAACGCATCGCGACGGCAAACGACCAGCGCACCAGCGGCCCACCGAAACAGAATTGACGCGCCCGTCCAGAATTGCAAGGTCAGACTTGCCCACCAGGGCAGCCCGTCCATATGCAATGTGCTGCCGCACCCCACGTACTTCCCCGATTCGATCACTCGTATGATATCCGTCAGCAGTTCCGAGGTAAGGAGACTGTCCGCATCCAAGAACAGCAACCAGTCTCCGGTCGCGTGGGCCGCACCGGCATTGCGCGCCCGGCCGATTTGATTGATCGGTTCAAAGACGACTGTTGCACCGGCTAGTCTGGCAAGCTCCGCCGTGTTGTCGGTGGAATTGTTGTCGACAACAATGATCTCGGATGTGAAACCGGATCTCTGATTTGCAGCGATCGATGCAGCGACGGATTGCAGAGATCCTTCGATCAGACGGGCTTCGTTGAACGCCGGGATGACGATAGAGAGATACATGCGGCGGTTATGATGCCATAGATGCCATGCACGGGGGAATGGGCAATAGAGTTCCCTCGTGTGGAAGGACGGTGCCTATGTTCCGCTGCGCGTAGTTGTCCTGCGTGTTAAGATGCCCCCATGCCGCTTTCTGGATTTCACCCTCTCATCGCTGAGTGGTTTTCCTTACACGTTGGTCAACCGACCGACGTCCAGCAGCGGGCCTGGCCCACCATTCAATCAGGCGTGGATGCATTGATCGCGGCGCCGACCGGTTCGGGCAAGACCCTTGCGGCCTTTCTCTCCTGCATCGATCAGCTCTTTAAACAGGCGCTCAATCGTGAACTCGACGACCATACGCAGGTCCTCTATGTCTCACCGCTCAAGGCGTTGAGCAATGACATCCAGAAGAATCTCCAGAAGCCGCTCGCAGAAATCGGGCAGATGGCGTTGCAGGACGGTCTGTTGATGCCGGAACTGCGGGTCCTGGTCCGGACGGGCGATACGCCGATGGCGGATCGGCAGCAGATGCTCAAGCGGCCGCCCCATATCCTTGTGACCACACCAGAGTCGCTCTTCATACTGCTCACAGCTGATAAAAGCCGGCGCTTGTTGCAGACCGTGCGCACCGTCATCGTCGATGAAATCCACGCGCTCGCACCGAATAAACGCGGGGCTCATCTGGCGCTCTCGTTGGAACGGCTTGAGGCCCTCACCTTCACGAAGCCACAGCGAATCGGATTGTCGGCGACGCAACGACCAATCGAGTTAGTGGCGGAGTATTTGGTTGGCGCGCGTCCTTGCCCAACGATCATTGATGTTGGTCATCGCTGTATGACCGCGTTGCCGAACTGGTCCGCCAGCACCGCTCGACACTGGTGTTTGTCAATACCCGCCGCTTGGCGGAGCGCGTCTCTCATTACCTGGAAGAGCGTCTCACAGATTTAGGCCCTAATGTCGTGGCGGCCCATCACGGCAGTCTCTCGCGGCAGATCCGTCTCTCAGCGGAAGAGCGATTGAAAACCGGCAAGACGCGCGTCGTCATTGCCACGGCCTCATTGGAACTAGGGATCGATGTCGGCACGGTCGATCTTGTCTGTCAGATCGGTTCAACAAGAGCCATCGCGACAGCGTTGCAACGGATCGGTCGAGCAGGCCACTGGATCAAAGCAATTCCCAAAGGACGCCTCTTTGCCATGACGCGGGATGAACTGTTGGAGTGCGCGGCGCTCATGCGCGCGATTCGACGGGGGACCCTGGATCAGATCACGATCCCGCCCGCTCCGCTTGATATTCTCTCTCAACAGATTGTCGCAGCCGCGGCCAGCCAGGCCTGGACGGAAGATGAATTGTTCACGCTCTGTCGCAGAGCCTCTCCCTATCGGGATCTGGCTCGCACAGAGTTCGATCAAGTTGTACGGATGCTGGCCGATGGCATTGCGACACAGCGCGGGCGTGGGCTCGCCTATCTCTATCACGACCGGATCAATCACCGGATCAAGGGACGACGCGGGGCGCGGCTCGCGTCGATCACATCGGGCGGGGCGATCCCCGATACCGCGAACTACGCCGTTGTGGCCGAGCCGGATGGTACAGTGGTGGGATCTGTCGATGAAGACTTCGCCGTCGAGAGTTTGGCGGGTGACATCATGTTGCTCGGCAATACGTCGTGGCGCATCAAGGGCGTTGAGGCAGGAAAAGTGCGTGTGGAAGATGCGCAGGGGGCGCCGCCAAACATTCCGTTCTGGCGAGGGGAGGCTCCCTCACGCACAGCGGAGCTTTCGGCGGAAGTCGCTGGGCTCCGGCAGGTGATCGCGGAAAAGGCAGACTCTTCCTTGTCGGCCATTCAGTGGCTGAAGCAGGAGTGTGGCCTTGATCAACGGGGAGCCCAACAGGCCATCGAATACGTCCTGACGGGAAAGGCTGTGCTGGGAGTTGTGCCAACCCAGACTACCGTCGTTGCAGAACGGTTTTTCGACGAAAGCGGCGGCATGCAGTTGGTGATTCACGCGCCATTTGGTGGGCGGATCAACAAAGCCTGGGGCCTCGCACTGAGGAAGCGGTTCTGTGTGACGTTCGACTTTGAGTTGCAGGCTGCGGCCACGGACAATGGCTTGGTCATCTCGCTTGGCGAGAAACATAGTTTCCCGCTGGAGGCCGTCTTCGGCTATCTCCATTCCAACAGTTTGCGAGAAGTCTTGATCCAGGCTGTGCTGCTTGCGCCGATGTTTACTACACGCTGGCGTTGGAATGCTTCCCGGTCTCTGGCGCTCTTACGCTTTTCCAATGGTAAGAAGGTCCCGCCGCAAATCCAGCGGATGAAATCGGAAGACCTGCTGGCCGCGATCTTTCCAGACGCCATCGCTTGCCAGGAGAATCTGACAGGGGAGCGAGCCGCGCGACAGATACCGGATCATCCCTTGGTCAAGGAAACCCTTCGCGATTGTCTGACAGAGGCGATGGACGTTGAAGGCCTGACGGCATTGTTGCAACGGATCGAATCGGGCCAGATCCGCTGCGTAGCCGTTGAGACGCCGGCCCCGTCTCTGTTCTCGCATGAAATCCTGAACGCGAATCCCTATGCCTTCCTCGACGATGCGCCATTGGAAGAACGGCGGTCTCGTGCGGTCGAGCTGCGGCGGACCCTGCCGCCTGACCTGCTCGGAGAGATCGGGGCGCTCGATCCGGTTGCGATCGCCGAAGTCGTCCGCGAGTCCTGGCCGGTCGTGCGCGATGCCGACGAGTTACACGATGCGCTCTTGACACTGGTGTGGGTGCCTGAAGCTGAAGCGAGTGCGTGGACCCAGTTTTTTCCTTCACTGGTCGAGTCCGGTCGTGCAAAAGTCATCACCGCTAATAATGGACAAGGCTGGGTTGCCACAGAGAATCATGATCGCGTGCAACAATTGTTTGCCGCCGGTGATGACTCGACGCTCAATGCTGTGGTTCTTGGATGGATGGAAAGTATCGGCCCGACAACGACGGCAGAGCTGGCCGAGCGGCTGTATCTTCCGGTTCCTGCCATCGACGCCGCGATGGTTCCTCTCGAATCCAAAGGCCAAGTCCTCCGCGGCCAGTTCCGTCCCATCTCAGCACTCAGTCCTCGGCACTCAGCACTATCGGGCACATCTGGACAGGAGTGGTGCCACCGCCGTTTGCTGGCCCGCATCCATCGCCTGACGATCGGAATCTTGCGCAAGGAGGTGGAGCCGGTGACGGCGTCGGAGTTCATGCGATTCTTGATGCAATGGCAGCATGTCCTGCCGGGATCGCGTCAGCATGACGAGGCCGGACTTTTAGAGATCATCAAACAGCTGGCAGGATTCGAGACGGCTGCATCTGCATGGGAACCACAGCTGTTCCGCCTGCGTATGGCGAAGTATCAGCCGGAGCTCTTGGACCGGCTTTGTCTGAGTGGCGTTGTCAGCTGGGGACGCCTCTCTCCCCATCCGAAACTTGCACAGGGTGGTGAAGCGGAGCGGCGGGGCATCACCCCTACGAGCATCGCGCCCATCAGTGTCTTCCCGCGTGATGAGCGTGACTGGTTGCTGGCCGCACTCCATCATGATGTGGTTGCAGCGGGCCCCGATCCTTTTGCACAATTGAGTGCAGTCGCGCAGGATCTCTGTCGTGCGTTACGGCAACAGGGTGCCAGCTTTTTTGCTGATCTGGTGCGGATGACCATGCATCTTCCGACTGAAGTCGAGCAAGGATTGTGGGAACTGGTGGCCGCCGGGTTGGTGACGGCCGATGGGTTCGACAATCTCCGCGCCCTCATGGACCCTCATCGGCGTCGTGCCGAAGGGCGTGAACGGGCTCGTCGGCCTCGGCATGCAGCCGGACGGTGGTCGTTGCTCAGACAAGCTGATAGCTGTCAGAGGTCAGCCGTCAGCACGAGCGAGCAGCTTGCCCAGCAGCTCCTACGTCGTTACGGCATAGTCTTTCGCGATGTGCTGGCACGGGAATCGCTGGTTCAGTCGTGGCGGGACCTGCTTGTGCAGTATCGGCGTATGGAGATGGCCGGGGAGGTCCGCGGCGGCCGATTCGTGAGTGGATTCACCGGCGAACAGTTTGCGTTGCCGGAGGCGGTGGAAGCATTGCGAGCCTTGCGTAAGAGCGGGGGCAAAGACGCTCAGGAAGTCAAGATTTCGGCCTGTGATCCCCTTAATCTTGCCGGTATCATTCTTTCAGGGGCCCGCATTCCAGCCTTGACGACAAACTTTCTCGTATTTAAGGATGGTGCGCTTGCGCGGGTAGTCGTCGGCCGTGCAGGCGAGGCGGACGCGATCAATCTTACAGCGGCCATCGGCTAACGCGATGCCGGGATCGCCAGAAGCGGGCAGCGCGTCCCGCGCAACACTCGTTCTGTCGTGCTCCCGCGCATCATGTCGATCAGCGAATGATGTCCTTCGGTCGTCATGACGATCAAATCCACGTCGAAATCCTCCCCGATGCCGAGAATGACATCGACGGTGTCTCCGTGGCAGATCATGGTGCGCCAGACTAATCCTTTGCGCATGGGGTAGTGGAGTGAGTGGAGCATCCGGTCATCCCCAACATGGATAAGCAGGCCGGTTAGCCTCTCGCAGCCCAGCGTCAAAGCCAATTGAGCCGTAAAATCGACGGCTACCTGAGGATTGGGTTTTTCATTGACGGGAATAAGCACGCGGCGGAGTTTCGGCTCTCCTGTTTCTTTGGTCACGAATCCCTCGACATGCGTCGGCACAAAGAGCGTAGGGGCATGGCTGCCTCGGGCCACAGACTCTGCGACGGTCCGATGCTGCCACCGTTCGAGGCCCTCGTACTGATGGGTCGCCATGACGAGGAGATCGGCTGGGTGACCGGCAAGGTGATGGAGCAGCGCTTCGGTCGGATTCTTTGACATGGCACGGGCTTTCTTGATCGAAAAAAGACCTGATTGGAGGATGTGGTCTTCGGTACAATCGGACGGAAGGAAATTCCACCGTTTGAGAATCGGACTGACTTGAGGGAAGTCCTCAAAATCCTTTCGCGCCACCTCCGGATCGATATGCATCATGGACAATTCGGCCTTCAGCATGACGGTCAGTTTCAACGCGTGGATCAGCGCTGTGTGGCTGTCCACCGAGAAGTCCGTCGGGTGAAAGAGTTTCTTGAAGGGCAATGTCGTGTCAGTCGATGCCGTAGACATAGGATCGTGCCTGCTAGGTTCGAAACGTTATCGCAGAGAAGCGATGGCGGCATTCTGAAGCAGCAGGAGCAGCTTTTCAAGTTCCAGAGCCTCCCCTCCAGCCTCCTGGGCATATCTAGCTTGAGCGGCAGAGAAGAAAGCCGAGCGCCTATTTTCAAGTACGCTCAGCAGCACGCTCATCGAGGTGAGGTACTCACCTTGTCCTGCTGCAATGTCCTGCTGAAGGTTATTCTGATTGATCGTTGCGAAGGCGACGGCTTTGAAGTCCGGCTTGATCTGGCCGTCTTCGCTCCACCAGGCAGCTCCCGACGTCGTGCCGGTGATGTTGGACGTCGTATCGGTGATTTGCTTCACCGTACCCTTCAGCGTACAGCCGGTCATTCCAAGGACCATGCTTGCACCGATGATCACAATACATTGCAAGAGATGTCGCATAGAGGCCCTCCTTCTCCTTGGGGATAACGTCGAACTCACACTATAGCATACAGTCCCTTGAGTTCAGTCAATGGAGTGCCGACAGGAGGGCGAGGAAGGCTCATTTATCACGTCAATCATGTAGGAGATGCCCATGCCGGTTCAGGCCCTGACGTCCATTGATCCATCTCAATTCTTCAATCTGCGCCAGATATCCGATGTTGAAGTTCATGGACTGGATACAGGAGTCAGCGGTGTGACGGTGTCCAACGATGTTTCCGGGCGTCTCGGGGTGATGACCGCCGAAGGGGACAGGATTATCCTCACCGTAGAGCTTGAGACCCATTTTCGATCCCGGAGCTACCAGTCTCGTGTGGAGGCCGATCGTACAGCGGCGAATGTTGGAGCGAAGTATACGCACCAAGTACGCGATGCCTTGAAAGAAGTGAAATCGAGTCAAATAAAGTCCGCAAGCTTCTGCCGGACTTCTTTGAAAAGCTCCTGGATGTGCGAGGTCGAGCCGTTCTCGCGGAGAAACTTCTGGCTAGCCTGGACGAGTTGAGCGAGGCTGAAGCGGATCGTCTATGGGCAGAAGAATCGCAACGACGATTAGATCAGTACCGTACTGGCCAGGCCCAGGCCATTTCATCAGACGCAGTTCATGCCAATGTGAGTAAGCTCTTGCGATGATGCCGCTTCGATATCATGAGGCGGCGGAAGAAGAGCTGCTGAACGAAATCGGCTATCTCGAGTTACAGGCCAAGGGGCTGGGCCGTCGTTTCTTTGCCGAGGTACGGCGAGCGCAAGACCGCATCGTCCAATTTCCTTAGTCGGCTCAAGAGATACGATCTGAAATTCGGAAGTCCATTCTCCGGTCCTTTCAGTATTCGCTAATCGACTCGATTAAACAGGAAGG
>JARFPM010000061.1 GCA_030444405.1 Nitrospira sp. | reverse complement strand
ATCCAGCGATGAGGAGTGCGCCCATCACACCCGTGAACAACCACAGCATATCCATAACGGCTCCTTTCATTAAGACCAACCTGAACGCTTGTCAGGTCGAGGCGAGCAACTCTTGTGCTTGACCCACCGTAAGGGAGCTACCCACTAAACTCATCAGAAACGGACATATCCAGCCGTATGTGTGCCGAAGGGCACAGAGCGATGGGGAAAATGTCCTCAAAGCCGACAGGTCTTGGTCGGGGCCGATTGGGACAATACGGGTAGGATTGATATCGTCGTGCGTGATGTAGTAGTGCCGCTTGATGTGGTCGAAATTCACAGTCTCGGCAATGCCGACGGTTTGGTAGAGATCCTTGAGATACCCGAACAGGTTCGGGTAGTCGATGATTCGTCGGAGATTGCATTTAAAATGGCCGTGGTACACGGCGTCGAACCGAACCAATGTGACAAAAAGCCGCCAGTCGGTTTCCACGAACTCCGGTCCGAACAAGTACCGGTGAGTTGCCAGGCGTGCATCGAGTTGATCCAGCGCGGTAAATAATCGGCGTGCCGCTCGTTCATATGCATGTTGAGATGTGGCGAACCCTGCTCGATAGACTCCATCGTTCACATTCTCGTAGATAAAGGTGTTGAGCTCGTCGATTTCTTGTCGCAATCCATCCGGATACAAATCGATCGGACTCTTGGTAAATCGATTGAACTCACCGTTGAAGATTCTCATCAGATCGTCGTCGGAGTTGGTGACGATGTGTTTGGTGACGGTGTCCCACAGAACGGGAACTGTAATACGTCCCATATAGCTCGGAGCCGTCGCTTTATAGGCTTCTCGCAGAAACTGAAATCCATTGATGGGGTCGAGGGAATGTCCCGGACCTTCGCGAAAGGCCCAACCTCGCTCATCACGAATGGGATCCACGACGGTCATGCCGATCACGGATTCCAGCTTCTTGAGCTTACGAACGATGATCGTACGATGGGCCCAGGGACAGGCCCATGAGACGTAGAGATGATAGCGGCCGGCTGCGGCTGGATAGCCCGAGCTGCCGTCGACTGTCACCCATTTCCGGAACATATCCGCTTGGCGCATGAACTCACCGCCTGGCGATTGTTCTTCTGGGAATTGGGCCTGAACTTCCATAATAGAATCGATCCCTTTCGGGCGCAGTATCTCACAGTGACGATCAATGGTGTGAGGAAGTCTCAGTTCATGACTGTCGCATTTCGCCACCAAACCAATTCCCCACAGTGGCAGAAAGCAACGAATATCCGGCCTTGCATGAAAAAAACAACCTATTCGGGAGGCATGCCCCGTGCGAGAATGTCGAAACGAGGACGGGTGTGCCTGTTGTTCGGAGAGTACGAAGAGTAATGCCAAGGAGTGGTGATTCGTGCGTGATAGCCGGCTGAATCGGAACACAACCGGATTTCTCGCTCGGGTCATGCGTAGTCTGGTGGCTTGCGTGATTGTAACGGTAAGTATGGCCTGTGAGAACAAGCCAGCCGATACCTCCGCTGTCAAACAGAACATCCCTCCCGCACAATCAGGGTTATTGCGTCTGACGCCAGAAGAGTTATCCCGAATGCAGCTGGAACTGGTGCCTGTGGCGCAGGGGCAGCTTCTTTCACATCGTGAGTTTCCCGCGACCGTTCAAGCCAACCAAAACGAATTGGCCGAAGTCACCACTCTGATCCGTGGCCGGGTTGTGAAAGTCCATGTCGATGTCGGACAGGATGTGAAAAAGGGCGCTCTTCTGGCGATGCTCCATAGCCTGGACCTTGGCGTCGCGGAAGGAGACTATCTCAAGGCCGGGGCAAGGCTGCATGAAGCGGAGCTGGCGCATCTTCGTGCCAAGGAGCTGTACGAAAACAAGGCCGTCAGCCTCGCTGAGCTGCAGCGACGAGAGGCTGCCATGAAGACTGCGCGAGCCGAACTGCGGGAGACAAAAAACCGTCTCCAACTGCTTGGTGTGCCGCCGGAGGAGATCGACAGGCTTGATCGAGAATTGACGATCAAGGCTGACATGCCCCTACGCGCGCCCTTCGATGGGCGGGTCATCACACGCAACATCACGCGGGGAGAAGTGGTCGAGACTGAACAAAAGCTGTTCACCGTGGCCAATCTTACGGATGTATGGGTGATCGCCAATGTGCCGGAGAAGGATGTGCGATTCATCCGTAAGGACCAGAAGGTGAATGTGGTCGTGGCGGCCTATCCCCACGCAATCTTCAGCGGGACCATTACCTATGTCGGAGATGTGCTTGATCCGGCAACTCGCACCATGAGCCTGCGGGTAACCGTGCCGAACCCCGAGCGACTGTTGAAGCCGGAAATGTTCGCCATCGTCAGCGTGTTTGCAACATCGAGTCCGGACGTGCTGAGCGTACCGATTGCATCTGTCCAGGACGGGCCTGTCGGCAAGATGGTGTTCGTTCAACGGGAGGCTGGCGCATTCGAGGTGCGGACGGTCAAGTTGGGGAACGAAGAGGGAGATGTGGTCAGAGTGCTGGAGGGAGTGAAGGCTGGCGAGCAAGTCGTGACCAAGGGCTCCTTCGCCCTCAAGTCCGAGATGGAACGGCACAAGATCGAGCCCTCGCTATGATCGTCTCGCTTCTGGAATTCTCGCTGCGACAACGAATACTGGTCATCGGCCTAGCCTGTCTGCTGTCCGTCGTCGGTGTGATTGCCTTTGAGTCGATCCCGATCGATGCCTATCCCGATGTGACAAACATTCAGGTGCAAGTGTTGACCGAAGCGCCCGGCCTCTCGCCGGTCGAAGTGGAGCGGTTCATCACCTATCCTCTCGAACTTCAGATGACGGGTCTGCCTGGTCTGGCGGAAATCCGCTCTCTGTCCAAATTTGCTCTATCCCAAATCACAGTTGTGTTCAACGACGAGGTGGATATCTACTTCGCCCGCCAGTTGGTCCTCGAGCGGATCATGGCGGCAAGAGAGCGGTTGCCAGAGGGGCTCGAACCGGTGATGGCCCCCGTCACAACGGGGCTGGGCGAGGTCTTTCACTATTATCTCGAAGGGCCTCATGCGACAGCGACTGATGCGAAGACTGTCGAGGCCGAGTTGACGGATCAGCGCACCATGCAGGATTGGGTCCTGCGGCCCCAGCTCAAGAGTGTGCCGGGAGTGATCGATGTGAACGGCATGGGTGGGTTTGTGAAGCAGTATCAGGTCCTCGTCGATCCGGCCAAGCTGCGCAAGTTCGACTTGACGCTCCACCAGATTTATGAGGCGGTGGTGAAGAACAACGCCAATGTTGGGGGCAACGTGCTGGAGCGTCATGCCGAACGCTCGATCGTTCGAGGGCTTGGGCTGATCAGGACCGTGGGTGATATCGAATCCATTATTGTGAAAGAGGTCGGCGGCACACCGGTGTTCGTCCGGGATGTTGCGGAAGTCCGCATCGGCCACGCTGTTCGCCAAGGCGCGGTGGTCCTCAATGGGGAGCGGGAAGTCGTGATAGGAACAGTGCTCATGCTTCGCGGTGGCAATGCCCGTCAGGTGGTTGAGGCGGTCAAGACTAAGGTGGGGGATCTGCAGCAGAGCAATGTCCTCCCTGCAGGCACCAAACTGATCCCTTTCTACGATCGCATTGAGCTGGTGAATGCCGCCATTCACACGGTGCGGGACGCATTGATCGAAGGGATTGTGCTGGTCGTCTTGGTCTTCTTTTTCTTCCTTGGCCATGTCCGCAGCGCCATCATCGTCACGGTGACGTTGATCGTCACTCCGCTCGTGACCTTTATCGTGATGGAGCGGTTCGGGCTCTCGGCCAACTTGATGACGCTGGGCGGGCTGGCGATCGCCATCGGCGAGATCGCCGACGGGTCCCTTGTCGTCGTCGAAAACGCCTATCGGCACCTTGCCCAACACAGCGGCGCATCGCAGGAAAGCAGGCTCAGCATCATTCTCCATGCCACGAAGGAAGTCGGTCGACCGATCCTGTTCGGCATTCTGATCATCAGCGTCGTCTTCCTACCGCTCATGACGCTGCAAGGAATGGAAGGCAAGATGTTCGCGCCGCTGGCCTACACGCTGGTGATCGCACTCTTAGCCTCGGTCGTGGTGACGCTGACCCTGTCACCGGTGCTCGCGTCGCTACTCCTGCGCGGTGATCATCCTAAAGAGACGCGCGTGACGCTCTGGATGAAACAAGGCTATCTGCCGGTGTTGCAATGGACGCTTCGGCACCGCGGCCTTCTACTGACGAGTTCAACAGTGGTCGTGCTGTGCAGCCTTGCCCTCGTTCCATTCGTGGGGCGAGAATTCATTCCACTCCTTGAGGAAGGGTCCCTGACCCCCCAAGTTGTGAAGCTGCCGAGTGTGTCGCTCCCTGAGTCCATCGAGTTGGAGAAGCAGACCCACAAGGCCATGCTGGAGTTTCCTGAAGTGAAGATGGCGGTGAGCAGGATCGGCCGAGCGGAAATTCCCTACCATCCGGAAGATCTCTACGAGAGTGACCCGATTGTCTCATTGCACGACCGGAGTACCTGGAAGACGGCGAAGACTCAATCGGGATTGACCGACGCCATCAGGAAAAAGCTGGCAGAGATTCCCGGCATCTCCGTCCTCATGAGCCAGCCGATCCAGGAACGAGTGGACGAGTTGATCTCCGGCATCAGGACCGAATGCGCCATCAAGCTGTTCGGAGACGATCTCGATGTGCTCCGCGACAAGGCGCAGGAGATTGCCGGCCTGATACAACAAATCAACGGCGTCAAAGATATCAAGGTTGAACAGGTCGCTGGACAGCCCTACCTCATTATCGACATCGATCGCCAAAAGATCGCCCGTTTCGGCGTGAATGTGGCCGACGTGCAGGAGATTATCACCACCGCGATCGGTGGGAGGGCGGCGACGCAGGTGTATGAAGGTGAGCGCCGGTTTCAGCTCACCCTGAGATTTCCCGAACTGTACCGGAACAGCGTGGCCGCCATAGGAGAAATCCGTGTGAAGTCTCCTTCCGGTGCGCTCATTCCCATGAGTGACTTAGCCGAGATCGAAATGCGCGAAGGCCCGGCTCGTATCAGTCGCGAGCATGTGAAGCGCCGCATCTACATTGGATTCAATGTCGTCGGCCGGGACATCGGCGGTGTTGTGGATGAAGGGCGCGCGAAGCTTGCGACACAACTCCACTTAGCGGAGGGATATACCATCGTATGGGGCGGTGCGTTCGAAAATATGGAACGGGCCAACGCGCGGTTGATGATCGTCGTGCCGATCACGCTGGGCCTCGTGTTTTTCCTCCTCTTCTGGGCATTCCATTCGCTGCGATACGCGACCTTGATCATTATCAACCTGCCGTTCGCGTTGATTGGAGGCGTCGTGTCGCTATGGCTGAGCGGACAGTATCTGAGCGTGCCGGCTTCCATCGGCTTCATCGAGCTGTTCGGACTGGCCGTGGGGAACGGGATCGTGCTGGTCTCCTATATCAACCAGCTGCGCAACGAGGGACAGCAGATCGATGAAGCGATTCTGGCCGGTTGCAGCCTCCGTCTCCGTCCTGTCGTGATGACGATGATGACCACGTTGCTTGGACTTCTGCCGCTGGCATTGGCGCAAGGGATTGGGGCGGAGGTTCAGAGGCCGCTCGCCAGCGTCGTGATCGGCGGCCTCTTCACGTCGACGGCCCTGACGCTGGTCGTACTGCCCGCGCTCTATAGCCTCTTTGCAGGGCGTGAGGTGAGGAAAGAGGAGGCGCCGGAATGGGTGTGAGGGAGGGCGGCGAACTCGAAAGGTGCCCGCGATGTTGCCACAGAAACGCCCCACCCTGCCGGACGCTTGGAGCGGAAAAAATCGGAGAGAATGTAGTCGGCAACCCCTGCGCTCGCTAAGGCTCCACATCGGAATGTGCTTCCTCAATGCGCGCGGTGAGAGATCGCCCACTACTACCCGCTGGAAGGAAAAGGAAGGGTGTCAAATCAGGCATTAATTTTGGGCGTGTTTTTTGGTAAGCTTGCCCGACCTGTCCAGGCTGACGACGTTTTTTAGCGGGCGAGACCTAATCCACAGGGCGATCACAATCGGGGGGGTCTTTCTATGAGACAGATGCTGGTGACAATGTTCTTACTGTACCTATTCATAGCTCCGGGGGCGGTTGCGCATGCTGCCGTCACCGGCGACCAGGACTTCGCGAAAGGGGCGGCCCTGCTGAAGCAAAAACAGTATGCGGAGGCGCGCGCAGCGCTGGAAGCCGGCCTCACGAAGAGCCCGTCAAATGCGGTGGCGCATTTCAACCTGGCCGAGGCTTGTGGAGGTCTGAAATCCTGGGCCTGCGCAGAACAACATTACGAGACCGCGATAGAGCTGGATGCCAAAGCCATAGCGGCTGGGTCGACAGAACCACGCATACCAAGAATCAAAGCGTTCCAATTGCTGGATGAAGCGAAGGTGTGGCGGTTGCTGGAGCAAGCGAGGGACTTCATTGTCGGTGGGCAGGCTCAGCCCGACAAGATGAAGCAGGCGAAGGACGCTTTGGACAGCGCCAATGAGCTGGGTCTCAACGATGAGCAACAGGCCGTCTATCAATACTTGCTGGCGAAAATCCCTGGACGGGGGCCGGCCGGTTCGAAGCCAGACGGAACAGCACGTGGGGCGTTACCAGAAGATCCACGCGAGGCGCCGATGGTCCTGGTGCCCGCTGGGGAATTCACAATGGGGAGTACCATGGGAGACGACGAAAAGCCCGTCCATCGTCTGTACCTCAACGCCTTTTATATGGACAAGTATGAGGTGACGGTCGGACAGTATGCCAAGTATCTGGGGGTGACGGGCATGGAGGAGCCTTCGGACTGGGACATTATGAATCAACCACAACATAGCAAACGCCCGGTCGTCAACATCAATTGGTCGGATGCTGCCACATTTTGCAAATGGGCCGGCAAGCGCTTGCCGACTGAAGCGGAGTGGGAAAAAGCGGCGCGGGGAACGGATGGTCGTACCTATCCATGGGGTAATGAAGCGCCGACTCGGCTCCACGCGAATTTTGGCAAGAAGGACTGGGACAACCATATGGCGCTGGTTCCGGTCGGATCGTTCGAAATGGGTAAGAGTCCCTATGGCATCTATGACCTGGCAGGAAATGCCTGGGAATGGGTCAACGACTGGTATGACCATGACTATTACAAGAAGAGCCCGGCAAAGAATCCACAGGGACCGACAAAGGGTCAATCCAGAGTGGTGCGGGGCGGATCCTGGCTCTATGTTCCAGATTTTCTACGCACCTCGTTCCGCTTCAATGCGGAACCGTCTGGTCGACAATTCGGGTACGGGTTCCGTTGCGCGAAGACGCGGTAAGGTTGGTTCCATACATAGTTGTTAAGACGGAGCCATTTGTGACTCAGGGGTGACGGAGTGCTTGCTGTGCTTCAAGAGATGCGATTCAGCGGTACTTGGCGAAGCAGATGAGGTCGAGATGGTCGTAGTGGTCGGGAAGAATGGTTTCGGCCTTGTAGCCGAGGTTCATGAAGAACTGAATGTTTCGCGCCGTACGTAGCATAGTGCAGGCATAGTATTTATGGGCATCGGTCGCCGCTCGTTCGATCTCGCGAATCAGCGCCTTCCCGACTCCTTGACCCTGGTGTGCGGGACTCACGGAAAGCAACCGGATCACGCACACGCCGGCTACCGTCCAAAAGCGCACGGAGCCGATGATGGTTCCTCCCTCTACCGCTACGAGAATATGTTTCTCCCTGGCGTCCTCTTTGAGGCTCTCAAGGGTTTCCGTCGTCCAGCCGCTCACTTTGTAGACGCCGCCATATTCACCGAAAGCGGCCTGTTGCACTTGAAGGAGAGCAGGAAAATCCGCTTCGGTCGCCGGTCTAATTTGAACCATGGGGCATATCCGGTGATGGAAGGAAAGACGTTCACTTTCATAGCGGAAAGAGGCGAGATTCACAAGGGCGATGACTTCATATTGAAAGAGGGCAGCGAGAGGTCTCACACGCTTGTGGTACGATGCCATTCCGACTCAAAACTTTAGGGAGGTTCTATGCTGAAAGAAGTAGTAGGAGATATCTTACGGACAAAGGCAGAAATGGTGGCGCACGGCGTGGCTCCGAATGACAGCTATGCGAACGGCCTAGCGTTGGCCCTGAGGGAACAGTGGCCAGCCATGTACAAAGATTTCAGACATTATTGCCAGACGTTTACTCCAAAGACCGGCACATTATGGGCTTGGGCCGGCGCGGGCGGAGTACGAATCGTCAGTCTGTTCACTCAGGAACCTGCTCCCGGCCATGGGACCAAGCCTGGGAAAGCCACGATCGAGAACGTCAATCACTGCCTGAAAGCCCTCTCCAAGTTGGTTGAAAGCGAGAAGGTCAAGAGCCTCGCGCTTCCTCGTTTGGCAACCGGTGTCGGCGGACTCGACTGGAAAGACGTGAAACCGTTGATCGAAAAGCATCTCGGCCACCTGTCCATTCCCGTCTATGTGTACGCGACGTATCAGCCAGGCGTCCAGGCGCACGAAGGATGAAGTCTCGTCCCCCGGTCGGAGCGGCATAATCAGGCGGAGTTTGAGCGCAGGGAGAATTCCATGCCGATAGTTCCTCAAGGCCTGTATGACCGGCTGGTTGCAGTGCGAAGAGAGCTACATCGGTATCCGGAGTTGAGTTGGCAAGAAGCGCGGACGGCCGGCGTCATCGCCAAATTTCTTCACAGCCTGGACATTCAACACCGCACGAACGTGGCGGGTCACGGCGTCGTAGCCGAAATCCCTGGAGCATCCAAGGTTCCATGCGTGGTGCTGCGGGCCGACACGGATGCGTTACCCATTCAAGAAGAAACCGGGCTTGAGTTCGCATCGGTGCATAACGGCATCATGCACGCCTGCGGCCACGACGGGCACACCACGATGTTGCTCGGCGCCGCTGTGCTGCTCTCCCAAGAAAAAGACTTGCCGGCCCCGGTGCGATTGATTTTCCAGCCCGCTGAAGAAAAAGGGACCGGCGCGATGGCCATGATCAAGGAAGGTGTGCTCAATGGAGCCGGCCTGATCTTCGGCGGACACCTTGATCGGCATTATCACCCCGGTACTATCGTAGTGAGCGAAGGTCCAGTTAATGCCTCGTCCGATAACTTTTCGATCGAAATCATCGGGCAAGGCGCTCATGGAGCTAGACCGCACGAAAGCATTGATGCCGTGGTGGTGGGGAGCCTGATGATTATGGCCTTGCAAACGATCGTCTCACGAGAGATCGATCCCGCCCGCCCTTCGGTCGTCTCCGTCGGTCAATTTCATGCCGGGACCGCACCGAACGTCATTGCAGGACAGGCCAGACTGGAGGGAACGGTGCGGGCTCAAGATCCATCTGTCCGGCAACAACTACTGAGTTCTGTCCGCCGGATTGCCGAATCGATCGCGCAGCTGCACGGTGCGAAGATTCATATTGCGGTTACAGAAGGTACGCCTCCACTCATTAATCAGCCGGACTTGGCAAGCATTGCGCGCCGCGCTGCGATCGAAGCAGTCGGGGAGACAAATGTGTTGCCGCTGAAAACGGCCAATATGGGCGCTGAAGATTTCAGCTATTACTTGGAAAAGATTCCGGGTGCCTATGTTCGATTCGGCAGCCAAGTTCCGGGCCGGGAAGGCTATCCCGCTCATTCCAGCAAGTTCGACTTCGACGAAGAAGCCCTGGCCGTAGGTGCGGCCTATTATGCGGCTGTCGCAAAGATTGCCGGCCGGCAACTTCGTCAGCAAGCGGCGACCACCTGATCCACTGCAAGGGGGCGCTATGATCAGAGTCCGAGAAGCCCGTGAAGAGGATGTCGGTCAGATCCGTGAGATCTTTCTCGCCGTGTATGGCACGGACTATCCGCATCGAGAACTCTATGACGAACTCTGGCTGAAGCGTTCCGTTTTCACGGACGACGTGCTTATTCTTGTGGCTGAAGACACGGATTCTGGCCGTGTCGTGGGCACTGCGTCCGTATTGTTCGATTTCGGGGCCCATTCCGATCTGGTGGGAGAGTTCGGCCGTCTTGCCGTACATCCCGACTATCGTCGGATGCAGGTCGGAAAACTGCTTATGGACAAGCGGCTCGAGGCCATCAAGAATCGCTTACACGTGGGCCTTGTCGTCGCGCGCACCGTCCATCCCTATGCCCAGCGCATCAGCCTCGCGCAGGGATTCATCGCCACAGGCTTTCTACCGTTAAAACACTTCTTTCGACACCGTGAGAGCTTCGCGCTGCTGGCCCGGTATTTCGGCGACGCCCTGGCCTTGCGTCGGAACAATCCACGCATCATCCCGGAAGCCTATGCCTTGGCCAATCTCGTCATGAATCAGCCGCCGCTTGCGCCGGATTTCATCGTGGACGAAGACTCCGCCTCCTATCCCATGGGCGGCGACTATCGTCTCGAACAGCTGCAGGCTGAGGGCTATCCCGCTCTGCTGCGTATCGAGCGAGGCCGGGTAAGGAATCGAGAGATCTTCGGGCCCATGCGCCTGGATTACGGTTTCTTCAAACTACAGGCTCGTCAGACCAGTTACTTTCTCGCCCGCTCCGCCGGACACATCGTGGGAGCCGTCGGCTACACGATGGATCCGGTCGAACATACTGTTCGGGTGTTCGAACTCATTGCGCTGGCTGATGATGCGGTGCGATTTCTTTTGGCCGAACTGGAACGGAAGTGTCGGGAGGAGATGGGAATCGAGTACATCGAGATCGATGTCAGTGCCTATGCTCCCCGCATGCAGCGGACCCTGCTGGAGCTGAATTTCCTCCCGGTCGCCTATGTGCCGGCCATGGTGTTCTATCAAGTGGAGCGGCTCGACATCGTGAAGATGGTGCGCTTGAACAAGTTGCAAGATTTGGGACCACTCGGTCTGACCGAACCGGTTCAAGCCGTGGCCGACATCGTGATGCGTGGGTTCTCAACTTGCATCATCGCACCCCGTATGGCACAGGCGATCAGAGAGGTTCCGTTGTTTCATGGAATGAACACCGAACAGGCGACGAGGCTGGCTGGAGTCTGCGCAGTGCGGAACGTACTGGCCGGTGAACGGCTCTTTGCCGAGCACGAGCCGGCAGACCGGCTGTACCTTGTACTTCAGGGGCATATCGCCATCAGCGGCGGATCTTCCTCAAACATCATTGGAACCATCCACACCGGAGAGACCTGTGGGGAAGTGTCGTTGCTCTCAGCCAGACCCCACTCCGCCACGGCGACGGCTGCGGATCACCTCGAAGTGGCCGAACTGCTCCGGCGAGACCTAGAAGACCTCATTCGGCGTCGCCCCGATATCGGCCTGATCATCTACCGCAACTTGGCCGTCGGACTCGGAGACAAGCTCCTGCGTTCCGGTGAGTGGAAGAGGGATCAGGGGCAAAGCGAAGCCAAAAGCTTGTCACTGACTTTCGAGAGTCCTCGGCACAGGACGTGATGGGCCATCCTCGGCATCCGCCGTATCCGCTCAACGCTGAATGAAAGGGCGGCGGATGCGGACCGACGGATGGTGCGATGCCGTCACGCAGCTTCGTGTCCGTACCGGCGGCGCTCGCGATATGCGGCTCTCCTTGCCTGTGACATGACGCGCCGATTATCACGGATCACATCGTCGACGATCATTCCACAATTGACACAGCGCCAACCATGAAAATCCGATGATGAACCAGTCCGCACCGCAAAGCTGTCATCAATAACGGCAAGGCCGTTGCATCGTAGGCAATTCATCGGTCATCTCCTGGTAGAATGTCCCTTTCCATCAGAGGAGAGAATTGCGGAGTCCCGGTGATGGCCGCATGAATCGGGTGCCCTACCCGTGCGGCGCGAAGCAATACCGTCCCGTCTTGGAACCCCAACACGTATCGCTCGAAGATTGCAGGAGGGCACAGCCGATAGTCGTCGGTGTGGTCGCTATCCATCAGCGCATCTCGCAGTCCATCTGCTTCTGCACGCCACCCGTCCACCTCGGGTTCGGTGCGAGCCTGTGCAGATTGCCTTTGACACCACTCAATACGAATGTTCACAGGATTCATCGTCTGTTTCATGCTCCACCCACTAGGTATCCAAATGCTTCGTTAAGCTGTGGCAGCAAGTTAAATGCCTGGGAGAGAAGGGTCGAGAATCACGTCGGAGTGTTCCCCCTCATTCTGCAGGTTCGTACGCAAATAGAATGAGTTAGGGTCGGTGGACGTTTTGGTGATGAGAAGAACGCGTCTATCAGAGTCGTCGTTGAGAGTGAAGGAGGTGAAGGCTATGGAGTCTACTGTTTCATAATGATACTAGTTAAAACCCTAAGAGCAATATTTGGGGGTGGAACGTAGGAGGACTTCTCATTAAAAGTTTCTCACGAATGTCTCGATCTGTTTTGGTCTGCTCGCCACTGATGGTCTTGATCTGGTGGGTGATCACTGCCGAGCCGACAACGGTCTATCACACGCTTCGTTACGACTTTTCCAACATTGACGACCATCGCATTTTCCCTGGACGGAGGCTCTCACCCGTACCGCAACCTTTCCGGTTCCGCGAGCAATTGAAACCGGCAATGGTGGCGATTCCTGTATGGATGCGCTCCAGCCACCGCTGAATATTGAGAGAATCGAGCCGAGAACGTAGGCTGTGTGCGCATCGGAGATTTGGATGCAGAAAGTGTCCCGCCTAACCGCACAACGTAGACTCCGCCGATACACAGACGCCTTGCAGTAGCAATTACCCATGCTCCGCAGGCGTTTCCACGTCCAGCCCCTCGGCCTCTTCGGTTCGTATGTTCAGGGGACTCCCCGGAAGAACAGTGATCTCGACATTCTTGTGGAATTTTTAGAAACACCGAGCCTGTTCGAGTTCATCGAACTGGAAGGCTATTTATCCGATCTCTTGCGCGTGAAGGTCGATCTTGGCATGAAGGGCATGCTCAAGCCACTGATCGGCCGCCAGATTCTCAGTGAGGTCGTAGGCTTGTGACGCGCAAACGCGAGTTTCTCGATTACCTAACCGATACCCAGGACGCAAAACGACATATCTCCGAAGAGGACATCTCTTCCGTGCATGTGCTGATCAAAAAGGTCCTAAAGAAAGAGTCTACTAGAGCCTCCCGTCGTATGCCACCAAAGGGCTGACCAGCCGGATGGAGTGCCCCTGCCTGCAAGAGCTTCCATTTTCGGATTCCTTGAGTTGACACCCACCGGCAGCGAGTCGTAGCCTACTGCCATTCCTCGTCGTGTCTGGCCAAAGAGACTCCCCAGTTTTGTTCTTCGTTGCCTCGCAGGAGGAACAAGGTTACTCTCAGAGGAGGCAGTCGCAAGCGGGAGGGCACATGAGCTATTTGCAACAGACCATCAAGGCCGTGATTCGACCCGGTGAAGATGCCGGTTATGTAGCCGAATGCCTTGAAATTGCTGTCGTGACGCAAGGGCGGACGCTGGATGAAACCGTGAAGCATCTTCAAGAAGCAACCGCGCTGCATCTAGAAGGAGAGAACCTGGAGGCATTGGGTTTGCGGGAAAAACCGACCTTGGTGCTGACGATGGAATTGGACCCGCTCCATGCCCAAGCTTCGTAGACTCGCGGGCCGCGATGTCCTGACCATCCTCCAAGGTTTCGGCTTCCAGCAAGTCTTTCAGCGAGGCAGCCATGTCAAACTGGTTCGGGAAGTCACGGGGTCACGACAAGTCTTGACGGTTCTTCTGCACACCGAGTTAGATCCCGGCACGCTGCGTGCCATCCTTCGCCATGCCAGTCGATTCATTGCCGAACAAGATCTACATCCGCATTTCTATACATAGTGCGTCGCCGTGCTGCGTACGATGGGCGGGAGAGTTACGTTGGCATCATCGCGGTACGTCCTGACGTTCCCCTACACATCGATCATCTAAAACAAGTCATATTTCATATCTGATCCCATTGTCATTCGGCTCGCATTCCTTTTTCAACGGAGCAGTGGAATGCCGGCTGTATGAGTTCGTCATCGTCCAAGGCGGTGGGAGGCGACGGCTTGGGCGTCGTCACAGGCGTGACCTCGTATAGTCTCACGAACCAATGAAGAGAGTGGCTACCAGTGAGTTCGAACCGGGTATTGGGTGATCAGAGGGTCTGGTGTCAGCAGCAGGCAATCATGTTCGATGGCCTGGCAGATGAGCATGCGATCAAACGGCTCCCGGTGCAAGGCGGGAAGTTTGTGAAGGTGGAGGACGGCTCGTTCATTGAGCGGAAGTGCCGCAATCCCATGTCGTTCCCGTTCCTCCACGATGAAACGTTCGATGGTGCTCGGCAGAGGCAGCTTGCCAAGAGCATGCTTCACGGAGAGTTCCCAGACGGACACCGCGCTGAGCAGCGCTTCGTTGGCAGGATTTGTGAAGATTTCCTTCGCAGCAGGAGACAGTTCATTTGCCCCAGCGATGATCCACAAGAATGTGCACGTGTCGAGCAGACACCTCACATGTGCGTACCTTCGAACGCATCGAGCAGCTCATCAGGCAGAGGCTCGAAAAAGGAACGGGGGACGGAGAATCGGCCCTTGGCGAGCCCGATCGGACGCGGCTGAACCGGGGGTTCCGGCAAGGCTGTAATCTCAGCAACGGGATGATTGCGTTTACACAACAGAATCCGCTCTCCCGCCTTCAGTTTCGCCAGATACTTGGAGAGGTGAGTCTTGGCCTCGTGTATGTTCAATTTAATCATGTTGTCATGACTAGACCAGGAAGTGAACTAAGTCAAGCTGGAGGAGTACCTTTCCCAGTGGCGCCCTGGCATGCCAGCTCTACCAATTCGTTATCGTCCGAGGCGGCGTGAGACGACGGCGCATTCTACCGACCCAGACTCAGCACCTGTGCTGCGTCCGATGGGCGGCAGATTCCGGTCAGTATCATCGCGATATGTCCTGATGTTCCCATACACATCGATCATCTGAAACAAGTCGATACGCATGTATGATCCCATTGCTGTGACCCCACTCTGACCCGCCGCTGTGACTCGACCAGCTTCAGCTCTGCGTGCGTAACTGGCACAGAGCCGATTTCGTTCAGAAATTACCGCTGTGTCCATCGCGGCGTCTGATCCGCTCTCTGCACCGCGGACAAGCCTACACGTTCCCTGTGTGCCATCACGATCAACCTCCAGCTCCACCGTACTTCAGATGGTGTGGCATTGATCGCGTGAACCCATCTTCTCCTCAAGAACGATCTCGTTGTTGCGCCACAACCTTTGCTGCCCCTTTCTGCCTCAAGTGTGTTCATTTGGCTGCCGATTTCGCCGCACTCAGTCCGGTGCATTCAGAAAGCACGATGTCTCAATCTGGAACACCGTCGTGGATGAAGCACCTTCCTAAACTACAACGTTCTGCTCTGTGCCAACACGTCTCGCCGTACAACACCTCAAGCGGGCGTCCTTTCAATGGTTTACTGGATACGAAGTGAATGACAAGGTGCTCGCTTCGAGAGAGAGGTATGTCAACCGGTGAACCGAGATGAGCATCAGCGTCACGCGAGATTGGGAGTGTCACCTCACGGGAGGGGCATGACATTTGCCATCCTAACAAGGCAAGAGCTTGAAACTACCTTCAGTGCAACGGACAAGGGCAGACCAAGGGGGCGGACATCTTAGTAACCCGCTGTCTGTTTTGAATCAGGAGGGTCATGTATGGATCGAACAAGAATGCAAGACAAGCCAGGTGTGGCAGCGACCCTATTATTGCTAATAATTAGGGAGGGGAAAAGCCATGTTTACATGTAAACAATCGGTACAAGGGCTAATTTTAGGGATCGCAATTGTGATGGGAGTCTGGATTCAGAACTCGTGGGCAGACTTATTGATCCTGCAAGATACCAGAGTGCTCCGGTACGACCAGGACACAGGGGCTTTTATTGATGTCTTTGTCTCCTCAGGCAGCGGGCGTAACTTACGGTCCCGATGGGAATGTCTATATTGCTAGCTTCAATAGCAGAAACATTCTTCGTTATAACGGCAAAACTGGAGAATTCATCGATGAGTTCGTAGCCCCAGGCAGGGGGGGCTTAGGGGCACCCAATGATGTGAAATTTGGCCCTGACGGCAATCTCTACGTCGCTGATGGATTTTTTGGCACGAGCAGTATCCTCCGTTATAACGGAACAACTGGCGAATTCATTGATGTGTTTGCTACAGGCGGTGGAATGCAACAACCACAGCGATTGATCTTCGGTCCAGATAAGAACCTTTTCGTTGGAAACGCAACCTCAAGCGATGTTCTGCGCTACCACGGCGATACCGGGCTGCCTTTCCTTGCTCCGGGGAAGAGTGGGGCAATCTTTGTGTCTGGTAGCCAAGGGCCTTTTAATACTAGAGTGGCATTTGCTCCAGATGGAGATCTTGTTGTGTTGAGCGGCATTACACTCGATGCTCTGCGCTACAATGGAAAAACGGGTGTTTTTCTCGGGACGTTCGTTGTTGGCGGGAACACTGGTGATATGGTTTTTGGCCCAGACCAGAACCTGTACATTCTCAATTTTTTTGGTGGCTCTATTCTGCGCTACAACGGCAAGACAGGTGCGTTCATCGATGCCTTCGTGTCACCAGGGAGCGGAGGTTTTTCTGGGGCGTTGACCTTTAGTCCGTCTAAGGGACAGTGCAAAAACGGCGGCTGGATTAATTTCGGATTCAAGAACCAAGGGCAATGCATCAAATTTGTGCATACCGACGAGTA
>JARFPM010000134.1 GCA_030444405.1 Nitrospira sp. | reverse complement strand
CTGACAGCCACTCTTTAGCACATAGAGCACGCCGCAGAATACCTCGTATAAATCAACCTCCCGAGGGCGAGTTTTCTTGCGCGCCCGCTCAAGAATGGGCACAATTATGGCAAATTGTTTGCGGCTGATGTCGCTGGGATAGGCTAAACGCATGTCTGATTGCTCTCCGTGACGTGAATGGATAATCAGACATACTACATATCCAGCGAAAGATTATAAACAGGCTCTAAGGACAACCCACATTCTGCTGCGAATCGCCGGATGTCTCGACGTAACGATTCGAGAGCAGCATTGTCAGGGGCTTTATGGAGAAGGAACAGAAGCGACTGGAGCACTTCCATTCGGTCTTGAAAAACGGTGTGCCAATGGATGGCGTACCGTATAGGCATGCTGGCAGTCTCTTGAGTTTTAGCTTGCCTAAGCTCAGATCGAAGGTTTTCCATTTTATCCGTGATACCTGCCAAGCCCGGGATACTGAGTCGGCTTATGCGGGATTCTAGCTCAGATACCACTTTGACTTCCTTGTCGTTCTTGGTCAATGCGCTGGCATGTTCCGCAGCATGGGCAGGAGAGAAAAAGGCGGTGATCTGGCCGGGCAACGGGAACTCAGCTTTGTACCCAAATTTATCGAGCGATTCAGAAAGGAGTTTCGCCCCAAAGAGCGGCATGTTTTCAATCATGCCTTCATTGAAGGTGAAAAAATGGCCAAGGCGGGTACTCAGTAATTCCAGAAATTTATTAGAGTCTCCTTTGGCTGTGGCGATGGAATGCCGAAGCGACCCAGGAACGTGGTCGCCCCAACGCTTGTCATCCGACGAAGCCTTGTTCTTTTCAGGTATGTTCATCTGGCCAATCTTGCTGGACAGAAAGTACAGGAAGATGCCTAGAGCGGGCAAGGGCTACAAGACACGAATTGCATATTCACAGACTCTCTCTAATAGGTCGTAATGCTTGGGATAATAGGTGTCTGTGGCTCACGTGTGGCTGAGAAACTAAGCCGGGAGTGTGGATGCTGAGCTAGTCGCTGGGCATGGGGAAAGAGGTGTCACCCTGACCAGTGATGGGCTAGCTATAACCAACGTCGATCACATCGCTACCAGTTTGCTGACAATATCCCGCACACCCGCCCCAACCAGCCATGACGGGCGGACCCCCCACACGGTCATCGAACGGGTCCCATACTCGGTTTGCACCACCGCTTCAAAAGTGACCTTTACACCTCCTGCCTCCAACAGGCCTAGCTGCACCCAATACGAGCTGCATCACGCGTGCTAGGTCACTGGTGGTATTGCGTTCGACCGAAGATGGTGAATATGCTGAACGTACGGTTCTGATATACGCAACACTCACCACAGCAAGTCAGAATGGAGCGAACTCATGGATTCACTTGTCACCTGGACAAAGGTCGTATACGCCCTGCACGCATTCAGCCTGCTTACCGGTATCATTGGCACGGCCACGGTGGTCGGCGCATTCCTCACCGGCTGGCCTTCGATCATTGCGGTCATTCTGAACTACATCAAGCGAAGCGAGGCTCGCGGCACCTGGCTTGAATCGCACTTTCGCTGGCAGATCCGAACGTTCTGGTTCGGACTGCTCTGGATCTCCCTCTGCGGGGCCTTCATCATCGCGACCTTTGGGATCGGCCTCCTCTTCATGTGGCTACCAATCGGTCTGGTCGGACTTTGGTTCGTGTATCGCATCGTGCGTGGCTGGGTAACTCTTGGCGACGGTCGGCCAATGTACCTGTGAGCTTGACGGGCTTGATGAGCACACTACTCCCCCAGCATGATCGGCACACCCTCCCCCCGTCACTGGTTAAGGTTTCACATTCGGCTTGCAGCACCAGGACAAAAAGGAGTGTGCTGGAGTTCGCTGACGCCACCGCATTACATACCTAGCGCTCTCCTCCCAGAACAACCCTCCGGGACGTTCTTAAAGCGGACTTGTGCCGAACGGGAACTCGCGGCATAAGGAGGTTCGACGAGCAGGCAATCCAATTACTCATCCACCAAGAAGGAAGTCGTCTGAGACGCTTGCTAGAGACGGCTCGGCAATGACCAAAGGGCCATACGTGGGAAGTGTCGGTGGTAGGTGAGGACTCATGTCAATCACCAGAAGGGGGGCTGAGCTCCCTACAGATGCGGGATTGGGTCTCGTGAAGGGTATGGCACAATGGAGCTTTAATGCACCGGCTCATTGGTCAAACACCCTGTTCTTATTCACTCGCACTGGAAGGAGACGACGATGTCCATGTTCATACAACCCCAAGCAGGTCATGGGCTTCTTACTGGGTACAACGGTGCTCTCGCGCTCGGCGCTTTGCTGTGGCTGATCCTGTCGCTTATTGGTTGTTCCTCGTCACGGAAGGAATACGTTGTGGATTATACTCGCGGTGACGATGTGACAGCCCAAGGTTCACGCGAGCGTCCATGCCAGACTGAAGTGCACTGCCAGGTGCTGGCTGAGCGCGACGGGGTGCGTTCGTATTGGATGGTGTATCAGTGAGGGCACCAACTGCTTGAGCGAACCTCAAGGAGGCTGATGGTATGAGTGTTCAGGAGAATCGCTGATGGCCGCTCCGTCCGGTAGCAAGATCATGAGCCACATCGTCGCGGACCCTAATAGCCTGAGGCAACTCGATGACATTAGCTTGTTAGATAGAGGGACTGGCTGGGAACGATAAGAACAGAGCAGCTCCCACGTTCCTCAGGGGCATACTTCCGATACCACCAGCTGTCCTTGACATAGTGATATTCATATTTCGCAGTTAGACAGGATGAAGCATTTCAAGGTAGTTGTACCACCGTGACTGTCCAGTGCGCGTTGCTTGAGATTCTAAGCGAGTAGGTTCCGCCTTTCGCGTGATACGTCGCACCGCCCGCGTCACCAATCGAATGACCCAACGCCTCAAGCGGTTGTCCCTGAGCATCGAGCAGAAAGAGCGAGAGTTCATTCGTGGCTGTCCACCGAACCTCCCACCCATCCGTCACGGTAAATAGTCGAGTCGTCCGCGATCCGTTGCCGGTCAGTTCCGCCACAATCTGCTCTTCCGCAGCGAATGCCACGCCCGCGAACAGCAGCCAACCACCTAGCACAACGCTGATCAGTCGATACATGACCGCCTCCTGTCAGTCGATGTGAATGCACTACCAGTATGTTACATCTTGCCACAGTCGCATCACCAGCGTTTCCATGATCAAGCCACGGTCTTCAGTTCTGGGAAACGGGTGGATTAAGTGTTTTTTCTCCGCGCTTGTTTTTCCGCCATTCCCACGGCGGTACAGGGTCAGGATCAGACCATAAGCCTTTCCTTGTCTTTCTTGCGTCCCGTTCCAACCCTTCAAGGACGGTATCCTCTGGTGCATATTTCCTGTACCACCAGTACCAGCCGTCTTTAACCAGCTCATGATTAGCGTTGGTGCCATCCGAGAGCAGCACAGCGGCCAGGGTACGTCCGTACTTGTCTGTGCCGTGCGTCTGAAGCGTGACTTCTTTCCCGAACACCAAGGCTGAGGTCGCTTACTTGGCCTTGTTGCCGTGGGCTTGGCCTTTTTCCGGGCAGTCGATGCTGTGGGGGCGGATACGTTCAGCTTTTCCATCGTGAAGGACTTCAATCGTGTCGCTGTCTTTGATGGAGACAACCAGGGCCGCAAACTCCCCCTGCGAGAGGGAGGGGGCGAGCACCTGCCACAGGGCAACCAGTACAGAAAGCACTGCTCTCATGATTGAGGACTTTTACCCTGCCGCACGAGAATCTTCGCTCGCGTGTCGATGCTCACCAGCAGCTCATGAAGGCTAAAGAGCAGGATCGCCCCTTCACACATCATGCGCCACACCAGATTCCCTACCAAGAGGACCGCGATTCCGCCCAGGCGAGTCACAATCGGACCAGCCTCATACTCATCCAGCGTATCTGGAGACACGATCGACAAGAGTCCCGCGGCGGTAATGAAGCAGGCTCCGACGAGATAGACCACTTTAATAAGCTGGGGGGTCACCAATTCCCGAAAGGCAAAATACTCCGCATAGAAGCTCGTGTATCTCACCGATTTCACTCGCTGTGGACTCAATGCCTGCTCACACACTGAGCACTTCGTCGCCGAGGCGTCATTTTCCGTGAAACATTGTGGGCATTTCATGGACACTCCCTCCGGTCAGTGGTTCAAGAATAGGCGAAGGCGCTTCCTGCAGCTTATCTGACTTCCGAGTCAGAGGCGAGAGCTGAGTCCGCTAGTGGATCCTTGGCTGCGTGAGTCGTCGGAATCTCTTCCGAAAGAAAAGGACGGTGGGTGCCTATCAAGCCATTTGTAAATCTTACCCAGCTGGGGTTCGTTGAGTCATTTCTGAATCTTACCGGGCGACTCACTTCCTGCGCTCCGGTCTTGAGATTCCGAGGTTCTTGGAGGCCTCTGCTGATCCACCGGCCTCCGTATTGGGCGTATACGCCCCGATTGCCACCCGGTCTGACCCGGAGTATCCCCCCGCAGAGCGCAGGGTGTGAGTGATGACTGGCTTCTGGGAGTGGATTCTGTGGCTGAAGGTCCACCCCCGCCAGGGTGTGCGCGCGCGAGGCTGCGGCGGCCGAGGCGCCGTCTCCCGCGGCAGCGCAAACGGATCGGTCGTCGTCAGCACCTGCGCCAGCGCGGCCAGCTTCTGCGGATCCGCCTCCGGGCAGGCCCGCACCCGCTCGAACGGCGTCTGGGGCCGGTCATAGCGGCGAATCAGCCGCGAGCCCACCCGCTCCTTGCGCACCAATTTCATCGAGGGCTGAAACAGATTCTGGAAGAGCCGCAAGTCCGCATACAACGCGTTGAGGGCGGCCAGGGCCTCCTGGCTGGCATAGCGCTCCCAGCCCACCAGCTTGCGCACATGGGTCCAGTTCTTCTGCTCCACGTGGGCGTTGTCATCCTTCTTGTAGGGCCGCGAGCGGGTAAACTGGATCTGCCGGCCGACCGGTCGCTTCTGACACCACGCCAGCAGATGGTCGTTGATAAACTCGCTCCCGTTGTCCGAATCCACACCCCGCAGGGAGAACGGGAGCTGCGACTCGATGGTGGTCATGGCCTGCACGACTTCGTGGCGACTCTTGCCCATCACCGGTTGCCGTTCCACCCACGTGGTATGGATGTCCACTGTCAAGACCGAAGTTGGTTGTCCACAAAATACCGAACTGAGATGTCCACTTTTCACCGATGAAATTGT
>JARFPM010000060.1 GCA_030444405.1 Nitrospira sp. | reverse complement strand
AGGGCTCAATGTCCTGGGCAAGACGAAAGCCGATGTAGTCGGACCGGTTGACGGCGTTGTACCTGCTCCGGTACGAGACACGCAAGTTCTCCGGTTCGTTGCTCCAGGAACCGCCACGGATCACGCGCTGGCCGCAGTCGCCACCATTCGTCTCTAACCAGGTCGAGCCATCCATTGGCGCACCGGTGTACTCCTTGTGCCAGCAATCCTCCACCCATTCCCATACATTGCCGCTCATGTCATACAGATCGAGACCGTTGGGCCTCTTTCCACCAACAGGCTCTGTACGTCTTGCATCGTATACCGCATAGTCTGACAACTGGTTTCCGTCGGATGTCCCAGCCCAGGTCTCATCCTTTCCACCGCTTCGCGCCGCATATTCCCATTCCGATTCGGTTGGCAACCTATAGCGCTTGCGCGTGAGATCTGAGAGCCATGCGATATATTTCTTCGCATCATGCCAGGAGACATTGATGACGGGCTGGCGACCCCGCCCCCACCCCTCATCGCTGATGACACCATTATTATGACCCGTCACTTTGATAAACGGTTCATAGTCGTCAAAGGTCACCTCATACCTCCCGAGCTTAAAGTCCTTTTGAAGCGTGACCTCCTGAGTCTGGCGTCCTTCCTTGGATGTTGCCTCCTGGTCTTCCCTGTGAAATGTTCCGGCTTTGATCGGAACCATCTCCGGAGAGAGAAGATCGAAGCCCAGTTGCGTGAGGAGGACTTTGGCGGCCAAGCGGGTCTCCAACCCATTGAAGTTCACTCGGGCCCACCCCGCGACGGCCATATAGGGAATCAGCACGCAGGCGATCATCGCCATGACGCTATTCAGGCCGTTCACGAGCCGCCGGCTAGCGGCCACATAGGCTGCTGCATCGTCGGACAAATCATGCAGTCGCTTAAAGGCTTTGCATTGTGCCCTTGTCGCCAAGCCAGACCAACACGAACTTCCGCCTTCACGCCACTCCTTGGCAAGCGCTTCCGCCAGTTGGCGATTTTCGATGGCTTTGCGTTGTTTGGTAATTTCTGCTCTGAGCGTCCCCCAATAGGGTTTCTTGT
Organism: Nitrospira sp.; assembly: GCA_030444405.1. Lineage (GTDB taxonomy): Bacteria > Nitrospirota > Nitrospiria > Nitrospirales > Nitrospiraceae > Nitrospira_D. The sequence continues at coordinate 25,086 of JARFPM010000060.1, read as the reverse complement.
TGCGGTCGTATCGAAGTAACGTTTCGTGGGCCAGATCCACAAGATCCGTTGAAGTCCCGTCCCTTGTGGCGGTCGATAGCACCACCAACCGCGGCCTTGCCGGAGCCCCTCGCGACGTGTCCCGTCCTCGCAGCCCACTCAGTTGAGACAGTATGGTTTCCGCCTGTGTTCCCCCACCTGCCGCCTGCAGCGCGACCGATTTTGGTATGGTGCGCCGCGTATCTTGGATATCCTGACTGTGCCCGCCGACATTGACCAACGCCGTGAGAAGACTCAAGGCTTTCTGTTTTCCGGCTCCAAGGCCTTCCAAGAGCGCATCGGCACTCTTCGCAAGTGCGCCCCCCACTCCCCCCAGGTCATTATAGACTTGCCTGCTCAGCGTGTTCCTCTCTTCGTTCCGGCTCTCATCCCACAAGAGGCGAAGCAGGTTTTCGACCAGCGGGAGGGCTCCCGGCTCGTCGCGCGCCTCTTGCACGATCTCATCGGGCAACACATCGTCACTCCACCGGAGTCCCGCTAGTTCGGCCGGCGCCCGTACCACGTCTCTGAGACCGTTGACATCAATGGGATTCAAAAGGTACCGCGCGGCCTTCTCCTGCAGTAGTGCTTGCAGGCGCGGAAGGGCCGTAAACTGCATCATGAAATCGCTCCGGATGGTCGTGACGAGGTGCAAGGGACCATCCTGGTCGGCCAACGCGCTTGCAAGCAAGGCGTCGAACCGTTCCCGGACTTTGCCGTCTTGCGTAAGAGTAAACACCTCTTCGAGCTGATCAATGACCAGCACCAACGCTTCACCCGCGGGAACCCAGTCGCGAAGCCCCACTTGGAAGGCTTTGTCATCGCCCTGCAGTAGGCGATGGTATTCAACGACCGACGGCACGCGTGCTTCATGGGCGAGGCTTTTCATCAACGCCTCAGCCAGATTGAGGATCGGCTCGGCCCCCGGCCGCATCGGCTCAACGACGCGCCAGCCTCGCCACGTGCCCGCTTCAGTGGAACCTGCCCACCCCTTTTTGATCGTGGGAATGAGGCCCGCTTTGACGAGCGAGGATTTTCCCACGCCACTCGTCCCTTCCACCTGTAACCACCGGCGATACACGCCATCCAGTCCCAAGCCCAAACAACTGACCGCATCTAGAGTCTCCTTCTGGCGACCGAAGAAAAATTGCGTTTCGTTCTCCCCAAACGCCTCGAGCCCTGGAAACGGGCACACGTCGCGGGGAACCAGAGCCGTGGCACTTGCTGGTTGGTCAGCACCCCCGGGAGAAAGCCGCTGGACCAGCCTTCCGTAATCGATGTCGCTCAGTTGTTGAGGTAACGGCTCTGCTTGGAGAGTGGCCAAAAACGGCGGCAACGAATCCGGCGTGACGCCCGGCAAGAGGAGGGGAAAGATCGGAAGGTCCTGCTCAATATGCCGCTTGATGGCGAGAGAGAGTTCGAACTTCACCCAGCGTCGCACACCAGAGGAACCCACCAAAATGACGTACCCTCCGCATTGGGTGAGTGCGTCCTCAAGCTTGTGAATCCAGTTATCTCCCCATCCAATGCCTTCCCGGTCCCACCAGACTTCAACTCCTGCCCCCTTCAGGCCGAGGGCGACTTGCGCAGCGATCTCACGATCGAGGCCGGCGTAACTAAGGAAGATGGAGCTCATGTTCAATTGTTTACGTCGACTCGTCGCAACAAATCACAGGCCTGCCGATTGTTCGCAATGCCTCGCGCACGACCCACCGATAATCTTTCAAGTCTTCGATAGGTGGATAACAGATAGATCGTGGCCATGAGCGACGCCGTCGTGAACCAGGGTGGATACGTACGCGGCGCATTCTACGCTTTCGTGAAACAAAGACAACTACCCGAATCGCCCTCGTCCGCTCCTGCCTCCTGTTCCCGCATTGAACCAGCCCCCGACTGTTGCTACCATGATCGGTCATTCCTTTGTTGGAGCCATCGCTATGCCGACCCCTCTGCCCCCCAAACCCTCAACCAATCACCTCATCATTGAGGGCGCCCGGCAGAATAATCTCAAGAACGTCTCGCTGCAGATTCCCCACAATCAGGTGACGGCCATTACGGGGGTCTCAGGGTCCGGTAAATCCTCGCTCGCCTTTGACACGATCTTTGCCGAAGGCCAGTGGCGCTACGTCGAGTCGCTCTCGACCTATGCCCGTATGTTCCTCGACAAGGTGGCCCGCCCGGATGTAGATCGCCTGATCAATGTGCGGCCGGCGATCGCCATCGAACAGAAGAATCAGGTGCGCACGGCTCGTTCGACAGTCGGCACGACGACTGAGATCGCCTCGCCAAGATCGGCAAACCCACCTGCCCTGATTGTCATCAGGAAGCCCGTTCGTTTCACCCGGACACCGTGGCCGACGATCTCCTGACACGGTGGCCCGATGCCAGGGCAATGGTGCTGTTCCCCATTGCGACTCCCTCGGCCAAAGAAGAGGCTGCGTTCGTCCAATCGCTGCTCACACGGGGCTTCGCCAGAATTAGGACCAATGACGATGTGCTCGATTTGCACGACGTTGGGCAGCCTTCACTCCACAAGTTCTCACCCCTCTTCATTGTCCTCGATCGCCTGGTAATCCGGGAGGACAACCGCACTCGGCTGGTTGAAGCCATTGAGACCGCGTTTCGTGAAGGAGAAGGCCGCTGTTCGATCGACATCATCGACCATGGACGGCACTCTTACAGCACGGACTTTCTCTGCCAAGGCTGCGGTCGCACCTTCGAACCCCTGAAGCCGATTCTCTTTTCGTTCAATCACCCGCTTGGTGCCTGTCCCGAATGCAAAGGCTTCGGCAATGTGCTGCGGTATGATCCGGAGCTGGTCATTCCCGACTCAACCAAGTCACTCGCCGAAGGGGTCATCGAGCCCTGGAGCAAGCCCAGCTCCGCCTGGTGGCAGAAGCAGATGCTGTCCGCGATGAAACGGCAGGGAGTCGACGTCGAGGCTCCGTTCCAATCGCTGCCCAAAGATACGCAACAGTTGCTCTGGGAGGGCAACAAGTCTTTCGACGGGATCAACGATTTCTTTGAGTATCTGGAAGGCAAACGCTACAAACTGCATGTCCGTGTCTTTCTCAGCCGCTATCGCACGCCCTTCGACTGTCCCGGTTGCCATGGCAGTCGTCTGAAGCCGGATGCCCTGTTCGTCAAGATCGCCGGGCATGATATTCATCAGACAACGGAACGAACAGTCAAGAGTCTTGCTGGATGGGTGGACACCCTACCTCTGCGCCAGTCCGAGCGGGAGATCGCCGCTGATATTCTCCGACAGCTCATAGCAAAACTGGGCTTTCTCCAGCGCGTCGGCCTTGGATACCTGACGCTCAATCGGCAAACCAAGACCCTCTCCGGCGGCGAGGCACAGCGGGTTGCGCTTGCCAACCAGCTGGGTTCTCGGTTGGTCGGCACAATGTACGTCCTCGATGAACCGACCATCGGCCTTCACGCCAGGGATACTGACCTCTTGGCCGGCATCCTCCACGATCTGGCCAACAGCGGCAATACGGTGGTCGTCGTCGAACACGATCGCCGCATGATCGAATCGGCCGACTATCTTGTCGAACTCGGCCCTCACTCCGGCGAAAAAGGAGGCGAGATCGTCTGTGCGGCACCCACGCAGGAATTCATCCAGGACCGTCGGGCAACCACCGCCCGTTACTTGCGCGGGGAAGATCAGATTCCCCAACCCAAATCACGGCGATCCGGAAACGGCAAGATGCTGGTGATCGCCGGTGCCACTGAACATAATCTCAAAGACCTGTTCGTTCGCATTCCCCTCGGCATGCTGATCTGTGTGACCGGCGTATCCGGTTCAGGCAAGAGTACGTTGGTTGAAGATACTCTCTACCGATCCGTCGCCCGTGCGTTTCGCGTGGAATCCCTTCCCATGGGACGCTTCAAGGCGATCAAAGGCATCGAGCACCTCAAAGGTATCCGCTTGATCGACCAACAGCCGATTGGACGTACTCCTCGATCCAACCCAATCACGTACTTGAAGGCCTTCGATGAGATCCGTCGGCTGTTCGCCGCCGAACGCGCGGCGCTTCAGCAGGGGCTCACGCCCGGCCACTTTTCGTTCAATGCCGCCGGCGGTCGCTGCGAACGCTGCGAAGGCAGCGGCGTTGAGAAGCTGGAAATGTATTTCTTTGAAGACATTTATGCGCCCTGTGAAATCTGTGAAGGCCGACGATTCAAACCGGAGATCTTGAAGATTGGTTACCGTGGCAAGAATGTCTCTGATGTCCTCAACATGACGGTGGAGGAAGCCTGCTCATTCTTTACGGGAACACCGAAACTCCAAGACCGGTTGCGTCTCCTCGCCTCGCTATCTCCGCCTGGGCCAACCCGCCACCACTCTGTCCGGCGGCGAAGCCCAGCGTTTGAAGATCGCCGCCGAGCTCAAAGACTCCTCCGCCAAAGATGTACTCTATATCATGGACGAGCCAACGACAGGTCTACACTTTGAAGACATCAAGAAGCTCCTCGCCGTCCTTCACAAACTCGTGAATGCCGGCAACACGCTGGTCGTTGTCGAACACAATCTCGACGTCATTAAATCAGCCGATTGGATCATCGACCTCGGGCCCGAAGGCGGGGCTGCCGGCGGTCAGATTGTGGCGGAAGGACGGCCCGAACAGGTGGCAAAGGTGACTCGATCACATACGGGACGATTCCTGGCACAGGCACTCGCAAGCTAGAGATGATACGAGAGCGAACTGCCTGCTGATTACGGCTCCGGTTTGTCCGCTTTGGCCATGGGCGGCTCACCCGCCAGCCTCTTATGCAGATACTTTTTGCTGAACGTGGTGATGCCAAAGGCAAGTCCGATGGCGATGGGGACAAACACCGCCGATGCAATATTCGCATTCTTGAGCCAGCCCATTTCCTGAAGCCCTTTGAACACATATCCACTAAGTCCGGCCAGGTAATACGCAATCACGATAACCGACAGTCCCTCGACTGTGTGCTGCAGAAGTACTTGGCTCTTCGTCGTCTTGTCCACGCTTTGGAGCAGGGCGAGGTTTTGCCCCTCTAGAATTAAGTCGATCCGGGTCCGAATGATCGCGATGATGCCCTCGAACCCGCCGCGGAGCGTGTCGATCCGACGCAGGAGCTGCTGATAGCCTTCGGCAACTCCCGTAATGCCCCCCAACACATAGTCGGAAATCGGACGGTAGGAGTCCATCGGGTGCTCGGCGACGGACGCCAAGGTCGTATGCACGATCTTGTCGTAGGGCAGCGACGCAGACAACTCGAAGTGGAGTGTCCCCGCCATGCGGTTGGTTTTCAGTAGATCTTGCGTCAGGGTGTTCAGCCATCGCTGCAATGTCTGGGAGTCGGCGTGTGCAATGTGGCTCGTGATGATCTCGCGCTGTTTCAGATGGACCTGTTCAAATTTATAGGCCTGATCGATGGCGGCGGAGAACAGCGGCTTTTGCATCAACAGCAAATGATAGTACGTCTCGATCCGCACCACGGCATCGACGATATCTTTCAGACGCGAGGGGTCGCCTTGCGACGATCCCACACTGACCCAGTACCGTTCTCGTCCTTGATCGTCCGGTGTAAAGCTCGTCACGACGCCTATCTGTTCATTGAAGATTCGGCTTCCGTACAAGACGGGGCCAGGCATCAGCCCACGCAGTTCGCTCCGCGCCGGCAGCATGCCCGTCGTCAGCAGAATGTCCAAGCGGCAGACCACCGACCCAAGCGGCTCCACAGGAAACGTGTAATCCGGAAACGTTAATGGCCCAAAAGTCGGTGCGCTGTTCGCTTGCGACGGCACATGCCAAAGTTGGTAATTATAGTATTCCGTATGCGCCTGCCAAATGAGGATGAGTCGATCGCCGTTTTCGGATTCCTTCACACCGTAGCCGAAATTCTCCCGGAGGTGCGTCGCCTCGGCAGGAACCTTAAAATGTCCCAGCAGGGACTGGAATTCCGACCGACTGGCGGAACGCTGCGTCGGCGGGTCGGACATGCGAAACGCTTTATAATGCACATGGGCCGGTGCACGCAGCCATTTGCCGAGCGGCAGATGCGGGCGTTCGTGCAACTTTCTCAAGAACGTTTCAGTCCCTGGCCGAGACCTCTCTGACTGATTCACTTGTTCCTCTCTCTTCCTGGGCCAATACCGACCCGGCTACACTCTTGCCTCGATCAACGCATGCGCCACCTTGTCCCCAGGCAAGAGTGCACCACTGATGATCACTGAGGCAACTGACACGAAGCGTGAACGATCAGAGGCTGTATGACCCTAGCATCCGGCGCGGCAAGCTTCAACGATGATGTGGTGGATGCTGGGGCAGAAACGGTCCGGAGCGTTCAGTTGCAGGATGGATCGAAGGGCATTTCGGCGTATGGCTGATAGGCTTCACCCAGCGTAAGGAGGATATCCCCCCAGACACGCGCCGGATCTTTTTCAAAGACCGCCTGCGGGTCCGCAGGCAACGTGATCCACGATCCGGTCTTCATCTCATTTTCCAGCTGTCCTGGTCCCCATCCGGAATACCCAAGGTAAGCCCGGAAGAATTCTTTGGGACCAGCGCCGGTGAGAATACGTTCGACCATGCCGACGTCCCCGCCAAGACAGACGCCATCGAACACGTGGTGCGCATTGTCCGGAAATTGATCGCCCCGATAGAGCAGCATCACTTGATTCGTCTGCACAGGACCACCCGCATAGAGCACATGACCGGCCCCCTCGATCACCGGAACCTGGGGCAGGGCTTCAGAAATGGACATGGCAGTCGGACGATTCACGATGACGCCGAGCGCTCCTTCGGGCCCATGTTCGCACAGCAAGACGACGGTCTGACGGAAGTTCGGATCACGCAGACTCGGCGTCGCGATAAGAAAAATGCCTTTACGGAGTTCGGTGTTCATAAACGAAATCCTACCCTGCCCACGCAACTTGCGCAAGCGCTGGGCTTCTCTGAACAGGATATGAGACTAAGGGCTACATCTTGTACAGCGACGTGCGGCGGTCGCGAAGCAGATCGTTGTAGCGATTCAAGGCCTTGTTGCGGGCTTGCGCCGGCTCGATCTCCACGACGGTCAACTCTTCTTGGTCACGAGACGCCCGATGTTGAATGACTCCCTGGGGAGTGACTACTTCGCTCTGGCCGATGTAGGTCAGCCGCTCTTTGCCACCCCGTGCTTCGCTGCCGATGCGATTGCACGTCACGGCAAACACCCGATTCTCGAGGCATCGGACCGGCATGGAATCCGGACAGTTCGGCAAGACCAGATTAGATGGATGGCAAATGATGTCGGCGCCCTGCATCGCTAAGGTACGCGCGGCCTCCGGATAGTACCAATCGAAACAAATCATGACACCGATCTTCGCTGACCCGATATCCCAGACGAGAAAGCCTGAGTCACCCGGCGTGAAGCATTGGGTCTCTTCATGGAAAAGATGGGTCTTCCGATAACACCCAAGAAAACCCGACGACCCCACAACCACGGCGGAATTATAACAGCGGCCCCCGGATCGTTCAGGGAGTCCCGCCACGAGATGCATCTTGCGGCGTTTCGCGATGTCGACCAGGCGACGTACCGTCGGGCCGTCTGGAACCGACTCAGCAAGCTGTTGCGCTTCCTCCCGTGAAAGAAACTGGTAGCCGGACGCGAACAACTCCGGCAGCACGATGAGATCCGCGTCCACCTGTTCGAGCTTGGCCGTGACGACATCCAGATTCTTTGCCACTTCGCCGAACTGTGGATCGAATTGGTAAAAGCCGACTCGCACGACACACTCCATCTCATAGTAAAAGCGGGCAGGGATTGTGTCCCTGCCCGCTCTAACAAAGGCACCTTGCCAGCAGCCGCGGCTACCGGTCGTCGACTACTTCACTTCAGCCAGATGTGTGGCTGCGGCGTCGGCATGTTCCACGCATGCATCGGCATGTCCGGCCTGGCCATGTTTCACGGCTTCCGTTAAATGTTTCGTTGCTTCAGCCAAATGTGGATTTTTCACTCCTGCCGCCTGCGCATGCTTGAGTGCTTCACTCGCATGCTCAACACAAGCATCCGCATGTCCTTGTTTTCCATGTGATGCGGCGCCTTTCGAGTGTTCGAGCGCTTCAGCCACATGTTTGTCAGCGGCAAGCGCTGAGCCACTCAGCACCGGGGCACCGACCAACAGGCCAAGCCCGAACACCAACATCGCACTACGAAGGATTCTTCTCATCATGGCTGCCTCCTTGATGGTTGAAGATTCGCAGGTTTACGTGAAGAAATTGCGTGAAGTCACCTTACACAGCGCTCCCCGGACTGTCAAGAAGCTTTGGAGGCCGGATCAAATCCGAGGATTTTCTGGAGCGCATGAAAATCTTTTTCGGCTGGACAGGCGAAGTCTCGGCTCCATTCCCACCACGATCCTGGATAGTTGCTGATCTTCGGGTACCCGACAAGCTTCAGGATGAAATAGAGCCACGCTGATCGCACGCCGCCGGTACAGTAGCAAATGACTTCCTGCCCGCTGCGTACTCCCTTTGCCTCCAGCAGCTCCTTGATCACGGACAGGTCCTTGACGGTCGCGTCCTTGTTCAAGAACCCATTCCACGCTACGTGTATGGCTGAGGGGATGTGACCGGGCCGTGGGAGACCGGATACCTCTTTCCCAAGAAATTCTTCAACGCTGCGAGCATCCAAAATGGCGGTTTGCGGATGCGGGCCCCTGACGAGGCCTTTCAGCTCGTCTTTCAACACGATCAGCGCTCGCACCGGTTGAGCCCTGAAATTTCCCATCGTCGGAGAGACAGGCCCATGCTCGAACGGCCGCTTCTCGGCCGTCCACTTCACCCACCCTCCGTCCAAAATACGCAGGCGCTTGTGGCCCAGGTATTCCAACATCCAAAACATCCGCCCTTCATCGCCCCAATTGTCGAACGGATTCGAGTAGATGACCACGTCGCTGTCTGGATTCATCCCGAGCCGACTCAGAGTACGTTCAATCTGGCTGAGATCGGGATTCAGCAGCCCCTTCGGCACAGCATTGGGATCACTGTACTCATGCCAGGTCGAATGCACGGCGCCAGGGATATGACCGCCAAATTCGTAGGCCGCCCTGCCACGGACATCGATAACAACAAGATCAGGACGGCCTAATTGCTGCTGAAGCGTTTCAGTATCGATCAATAACGGATGCGTCATGATATTTTCTTCCTGACTGCTTATTGCAGAGCGACTCAACTATCAGCCGTGACTTTACAACGGTTCACATCCGGTCCACTACTCATCCCCGGCAGCGGATGACGCTCTTTTCTCAACGCGACCTTCAGATCGTCGGACAGCGGAAAGTCTCGCTCATACACGACAAATCGATACGGGTCATTGCCGGTCAGACCATATTTTGTCCGTAGCATCTCATGCTGTCCATCGGTCAGAATATGATACCGCACCCGTGCTTTCAGCTTCAGCCCCTCCGCCTTCTCGGGAATACGATACGCAAATTGGTATTCGCGACTGTCCTGCGGGAACAGTCGGTTATCGTACAACTCTACGATCGCAGGCTGCCAAAGAATCCACCGCCCCATGGTCGAGCTCTGCTGTTCCAGCACGTTTCCCTGCTGATCTTCCACCAGAAACTCCACCGTAAAGAATCGGTCCGGATCCCCCGTTGGCGTCTTATGCCCGGCTCCGGCGTTCGTGAGGGTGAGCGTAAACTCGACACGATCGCCCGGCTTCGGGGCATCCGTGTCAGCCTTTACGTGGACCGCTATCGCTCGCTTGACCATATCGGGATCATGTCCACCACGCCAAAGATGTTGGCGCCCCCGACGGACAGGCCCACCCGCCGCCACCGGTCGATCAACTTCCGGCATGTGGCAACTCTGACAGATGAAACCGCGCTCTTGCCAATATTGACCTTCATATTCCGCATAGGTCCCACAGGGTCCCACGTTGTAGAACTGTGCCGGACCGGATACGACATTATGGCACCGATAACACATCTGAGCCGTCCTAAAATTGGGGTCAAACTTCGTGGGATGAGGCGCCAAGGAATCTTCGAACGGTCCGTAAATCATGCCGTCGCGCACATGACAAGCGGCACAGGTCACTGACTCCTTTTGATATTCGGCATCGTAATGAGGGTTAGGCTCTTGAATGGCCTTCTCTACCCGTCCGCGTGGGATTTCTTTCACCAACGTGGGCTGCTGATTTTCGAGTGGCGTATGACAATTGAGACAGACCCAGATGTTCTTGTCCTTCTTCCAGTAAGCTTGGAAGAACGGATCTTCATAGGCATGAGCATGAATGCTCGTCTTCCATTCCTCATAAATTTCACGGTGACATTGGCCGCAGGATTCAGCCTTGAGACTTGCCAGCCCTTCGGGGGCCTTTTGGAATGGAATGGCATGCGCGTAATCGGAGCGCAAGCCGAAGATCACGACTGGTTTGACCTCGGTGTAATAGAAATAGACCAAACCGGCCACACCCAGCACACCCAGGCCGATCTTCATTCCACGTGTCATGCGTTCAGAAGCGCCTTTATGTGGGCCTCAACAGAGGCGGCGAGTGCTGTCAGATTGTAGCCGCCTTCGAGAGATGACAGAAGGCGGCCCCTTGCATGGCGCTTGGCGATACCGGCCACGATACCCGTCAGATCGGCATATCCCGCTTCCGTCAAAGCCATGCCGGCCAATGGGTCATCTTTGTGCGCATCGAATCCTGCTGAGACGATGACGAACTCCGGCTTAAACATGTCGGCTGCTGGAACAAGCGATTTGAGGAAGATCCCGTGGTACTCCTCATCGCCCTCCCCCGCCTCCATCGGGACGTTGACTGTAAATCCTACTCCCGCCCCCTTGCCTCGCTCGGTTCCTCGGCCCGTGCCGGGATAGTGCGGATACTGATGTGTGCTGAAAAAGAGCACGGAGGGATCGTCCTCGAAACTGTGCTGCGTTCCGTTGCCATGATGGACATCCCAATCGACGATCAGCACTTTGGCGACTCCGTATTTCTTTTGGACGTAGCGCGCGGCGATGGCGACGTTATTCAAAAGGCAGAAACCCATCGCTCGCCCTGCTTCGGCATGGTGACCGGGAGGCCGGACGGCGCAAAACACGTGATCCACTTGCTGGGCCATGATGGCATCGACCCCCGCCAATGCTCCTCCTGCCGCGAAGTAGGCGGCATTCAATGAGCCGGGCGACATCGAGGTATCGGGATCGAGAGAGACACGGCCGCTCGTGGGTGCGTGGCGGTTCAGCGACGCCACATAACTCGGCGAATGAATCTGCGTAAGCCATTCATCTTCGGCCTTGCGTGCTTCGATCTTGGTGAGGCAGGCCATTGTGCCACTCTGTTCAAGCTGCTGCATGATCGCTCGCAGCCGATTGGGAGACTCCGGATGCCCCGGTCCCATGTCATGCTCCAGATAGGCGGGATGATAGACGAGACCGGCTTTACCCATGACAGAGTCGTAAAACGTGAGAGGTGAAACGTACGACTACTATACCGTCAGATTAGCATGCAAGAAAGTTCATAGACAATGCACCTACGGCGCTGCTATCGTTTACCATCAACGACAGGAGCGCCCATGCCGAACCCAAGAATTGAGCCACTGAAGAAAGTTCTCGCCATGGATCCGAGCGACGACGTCGCCTGGTTCGGACTGGGGAAAGCCTACATGGATGATGGGAGCTTCGAAGAAGCCGCCAAGTCGTTGCGCCAATGCGTGACGGTCAAACCGACCTACTCGGCCGCCTATCTCGCACTCGCCCAGTCACTCCATAAACTCGGGCATCTGGATGAGTGCCGAACTGTCTGCACCACGGGCATCGACGTCTCGACGAAGAATGGCGATGCCATGGTCACGAAGAATCTTGAAGCGTTGAAACAATCGCTGCCATTGTGAAGTCCAGCGTCCCATCCGCGTCTCCCTTTCACCTTCCCAACTTGGCTACCCGTGTTGCCCGCCGCCAGCAAACTCCGATCGCTGCCGGTTCCGATCGCATGAGGTTTGTCATCCAACTTGCCCTGACCAACGTCACCGCTCAGACCGGTGGCCCCTTCGGGGCGGCAGTCTTCGAAACCAAGACAGGACGACTCATCGCCGTCGGGGTAAACGTCGTCGAACGCACCAACTGTTCGCTCGCCCACGCCGAAACGGTGGCGCTCACGAATGCCCACCAAGCCCTGGGGCATTTCGACCTGGGGATGGACGGTATGCCGAGGCTCGAACTGGTAACGAGTTGTGAGCCGTGCGCCATGTGTTACGGAGGGATTATTTGGTCCGGAGTTCGCAAAGTCGTCTGCGCTGCGCGAGCGTCCGATGCCACAGCAATCGGGTTCGACGAAGCTCCCAAACCCACAAATTGGATCGCGGAGCTGAAGAAACGAAGGATTACCGTCACCAGAGATCTCTGCCGAGATGAGGCCATCGCGGTCTTCCGGAAGTATCAGCAAACCGGTGGTCGAGTGTACAATGCCAGGAAGGGGCCGATGTGACGATCGTGACGGAGTTACAGAGTTTGCCGAAGCAAGAGATCATGGGATTGTGAGAGCGGAACTGAAGCGCTAGGATTCTGAATCAGCATGCGCACGCGCGGCTGAGTACGTTGATGTTTGGTCCGCTCAATCACCTCGACATTCGCAAGTCTCAACACCGCTCGGGATGGGAGCGGCTCGACGTCCCAGAGGGAAATCATGACGGCGCTGAGAGTAGGAATTCCGGTGAGTAAAACCGTCACTGTACCGGCAAGCGCCTTCAGATCCAGCCGAATCAGTTGCGAACGAGCGTGCTTTTCCCCCTGAAGGTCGGCCCGTGGAATCGAGATACTGAGCATGACCGGATCGCAGTAGTCGGCCAATTGCTTCGCCTTTTGCCGAATACGCGCAAGAATCCGGTGAGTCAAGATCACCCCCCGATCTTCTTCCTCACCAACGACCTCGTCGAGATCGAGCCCACGGAGCGGCAATCGTTGCCGCTCCGCCGATCCTACCATGGCAGTGACTTCCGCAAAGAAGCGCTCACAGCCTATATAGCATTCGAGATCCGCTGTTCGCGCCTGCGACTCAGGCAAGAATACGACCCGGCATCCGGCGCGAATCAATTGGGTGGCCAATTCCAGCTCGGCAAGCGCCGATTCCCTCACCCCATAGTCATGGTGCGTAAGCCGGCGCACGAGTCGGACCAGGCGCGGGTGGCTCGATTGATCGGCGCAGTGACGGTGAAGCGTGCTCCAGCGATCGCGAAGTTCTTGAGATAGCCCTTCTTCCCGCTTCCATGCGGGCATCGGACCAGGATGCTCTCCTCGTAGGTGTGCGACCAGCCTGAAGGATGTTCGCGGGCGAAACCGTCCCATGGTTCACGCCACCTCCGGATCGCCCTCATCATTCGAGGCCAGTCCGAGAGCCTCCGGCTGCCGCTTGGCAAGCTCATTGTAGGCCTCATCCAACCATCGTCCGGCGCAGCCGAGGACTTCGCGAACCAACGGCTCCGGTTGTCCCGTTCGCTTGATCGTCCACTGCGAAACATATTCGAGCAGGGTTTCTCGATCGAAGGGTGTGGTCGAATGAGCGGCCATGGCAGACAATTCACCAAGACCCGTGCGAAGGATCTCTGCCACCGTTTCCCGCGCGTACGATGTACTCGCGGTTACATATTGAACAACACGATAGAGTTCGGGGTCGTTCATATTGCAATCCCGAGTGCTAATCTTTACATCCCGACGACGGACTGTCAACGCGGCTACCCTTCCATTTGATTCTGATGATTTTCTCCATTCACGACACAGCCTGATGATAAGATGCAATCTCCTCACCGCCCGGCAGCTACGCAAAGGAGATTGGGCATGATCGCGAGACGTCCGGTTCGGCACAAGACTTCATCCTCTGTGGTGTCTGACCGGTGGGATCTCACCCACCTGGTCAAGAACCCCCTGAACGACTTGGAGCGGCATTTGAAAGCGCTTGATGCACAAGTCGCGCAGGTTGAATCGGCTCGCCCTCGGCTACAGGCAACCATGGCAAGCTCTGATTTCCAATCCATTTTAAAGTCCACCGAATCGATCGCAGAGGGTTCCGCCCGGCTTGGCGCATTCGCCTACCTCTGGTTTTCGGAAAACACGAAAAACACCAAAGCGCGCGCGTTTAAGTCCCAGGTGGAGGAGCGGCTCACCGCCGTACACAATCGCCTGCTCTTTCTTGACCTCTGGTGGCAGGGGGTCGATCACCAGAATGCCGCGAGGCTGATGGCCGACGCCGGCGACCTTCGGTACTACCTGGAAACCATCAGACGCTACACACCTCACACGCTTTCGGAATCTGAGGAGAAGATCATCAATGTCAAGAATGTGACCGGCCGGAGCGCCGTCAACACCCTCTATGACGTCGTGACCAACGGACTGACATTCACGATGAAGATCGGCGGGATGACACGCACCATGAACCGCGAAGAACTCATGAGCCACGTGCGGAACCCAAAGGCATCCATCCGCCAGGCTGCTTACAGAGAACTCTACCGTGTATTCTCAACCCAACGTGACCTGCTCGGAGAGATGTATCGGACGCTCGTGAACGACTGGAAAGCTGAGAACGTCGAACTCCGTAGGTTTGCTTCTCCCATCGCAACCCGCAACCTCGGCAATGATGTGCCGGACCAAGCCGTCAATGCGCTGTTGGCGACCTGTGCCAAGAATGCCGAGATCTTCCAGACCTACTTCAAACTGAAGGCGAAGATCTGCAAGATTTCCCCAATGAATCGGTATCATATCTATGCCCCCCATCGGGCAGACACGAAGAAATATACGTATGTCAATGCCGTCAATATGGTGCTGGGCGCCTATCGAGGCTTTTCCCCCCAGCTCGCAGACCTGGCCGAACAGGTCTTGAGAGAACGGCACGTCGATGGGCCCACACGTCCCGGCAAACTGGGCGGCGCGTATTGCTACAGCGTGGTGCCGGGCCTCACTCCCTATGTCATGTTGAACTTTACCGGGGAGGCGCGAGATATCGCCACCATGGCCCATGAGCTCGGCCATGCGGTCCATGGCATGATGGCCAAAGACCATTCGATCTTTACCTTCCATTCAACCCTCCCCTTGGCGGAGACGGCTTCTGTCTTCGGCGAACGTATTCTCTCCGACACCCTCATCTCGAACGAGCGCAGCAAAGCCGTTCGACAGGGCTTGCTCCTGAGTCAACTGGATGACATGTATGCAACCGTATTACGGCAGGCCTATTTCATTCGTTTCGAGCAAGCCGCGCACCGCATGGTGGCGGAAGGGGCCACGGGAGACCAACTGGCACGAGCTTATCTCTCAGAACTGAGGCAGCAATTCGGCAAAGCCGTACGAGTGCCGGACGAGTTTCAATGGGAGTGGCTCATGATCCCCCATCTCTTCGCCAGTCCGTTCTATTGCTACGCCTACAGCTTCGGGAATCTGCTCGTATTGGCCTTATACAGGATGTACAGGGAGCAAGGAGAATCATTTGTGCCAAAGTATCTGGACTTGCTCGCAACCGGCGGATCTCAGTCACCTCACGATATTCTCAGCACATTGGGCGTAGACATGGTATCTGCAGCTTTTTGGCAGTCAGGATTCGATACAATTAAGGACATGGTAGAGCAGCTGGAAGAAACTCTCTCGTAACGCTATCTCATTGATGAGTAAGGCTTAACCTTACGTCCGTCCAGACTGCAGGAGAGCACTTGACAGAGTCGTTCTGCAATGGCATACTGAGAATGCTTCTCATAATCGTTCATTTGGAGATCAAATGTACGTTTGCCTATGCCGAGGACTCACTGAGTCAGATGTTCGTGATGCAGGGCGAGCGGGGTTTGTGATGCCCTGTCAGCTCAAGTCAAAATTTGGCCTCAAGCAGAGCGGCAGCTGTGGTCGTTGCGCAAAAAACATCCATGAGTTTGTCGAGCTCGCCGTCCAAGGGGCATCGGCCGGCGCGGTGGATCGGTAGGTACATTCCCTCCCCACAGTCATTTGCAGAAGGGTTCCTGCGCTCATTCTTCGGAAGCATTCAATGCGAAGAACCCACCTTGATGAGCTTCGTCACATCGGCGACACGTCGGCCCAAGGCTTTGGCCTCGGCGAGCTCGCTGTCATCGATCCCCGGACTCTCGCCCTCGGTCGTGGCCGACGCTCCAAAGGCCCCACCCCCGCTCACCACAATCATTTGATTACCGAGCATCGCGGCGAGGATGGTCAACATCGTCACCTCTTTCCCGCTTGAGATTTGCCCTCCCGTGGTAAAGGCAGCCCCAACCTTGTTTTTCATCTTGAATTCGGGAAAGACGCCGAACTTGAACTGCCAATTATCGAAGAAAGTCTTTACCTCTCCAGACATGTTGGACCAATAGACAGGAGAGCCGACCACGACTGCATCGGCAGAAAACAGATCTTCCGCAGTCACTTGCCCTACACGTTTCAAAACAATCTGCGTGCCAGAGACCGACTTGGCTCCCGCCACCACCGCTTCTGCCATGCGCTCTGTGTTTCCCGAGAGCGAATGATAGGTCACGAGGATCTTGATCGCGGGCGAAGATTCGTTCGCCCAAGACCAAGACACGCAGCCTGTGCAAAGTGTGATCAACGTCAATGCAACGGCCAGGAGATGCCGTAATTCACTTGAGGTATGAGTCTTGGTGGGGTGTGGGGTATGGTAACACAACATTACGGTCCGAATGGAACCAATATGGCAAGGGGTCAGCGCCGAAAGGTCTCTTCTTCCATGTGCTCCTCAACCGACACTTCAGTGAGCGTTCCACGGTAGGCACAGCGGTGGCACCGAATCCGCCATTCTTCAATCCATTTCTCTTGGACATAAGACTGGCGACATCCAGGACAGACAAACACCCCTTTCTTATATAGCACCCGTCGCTTTTCCTGCATGATTCCCTCTTTCTGTCGGCGCCTGAGGATGGCACATTGATCCAAAGGATTGCAAGATTGATGGGAAAGAACGCTCTCTGAGCGCAACGGCTTCAATACGTTCCTTGACTGAAGTGGGCCGGATGGATACGATGCGCACCATGTCTTTCAGGAACTCAACTTTCTTCTCTTTGTGTTCCACGGTGATCATTGGATCACTCCTCTTCGGCATGCCGTCATCCAACGCCTCTGACGGGGGGCTCATACATATCAAGACTCCCTCGGGCATCACGATCCATGCCGAGATCGCCGATACACCGCTGAAACGGGCGGTCGGCTTGATGTATCGGGATCACCTCAAGAAAGATCATGGGATGTTATTTTTTTTTAGTCAACCGCAAGCCTGGTCATTCTGGATGAAAAACACCAAGATCGCACTCGATCTGATTTGGCTGGACGCCAAGAAACGGGTCACCCATATCGAACGTAGTGTTCCGATTTGCACGAAGACCGACGACTCGTGTCCTCAATACCGCCCAAACAGTGATGATGCGATGTACGTGTTAGAGATTACAGGGGGTACGGTTGACGGGTACAAGATTGACAAAGGGACAAAACTGCTCTTCGGCCAGCCCTAGCAGCTGTTGAAAAACTACTTCGACCCGACAGCAGTACACAACCATGGAAGTTCTCAAACCGAGTGACGAGAGCTCGCAGGATGGTCAAAAAGGCCGGCCAGCAAGGCCGCAGCGAGGTCTGCGAGGCGACGAATAAGGAGCCTCACGTTTGCAGACGGGCGCGAGTTGGTGAGCGCCCAGTGTCTTAGCGGCGAATCGTACTCTGGGCCGTACGTTGAGCCTCTGAGCGATGCGAGAACGATGGTGGCGCACTTTTTTAGCGTCCTGCTATCGTCTTCTCTCGGCCCACTCCCTTTATGATCGTTCCTGCCAAGACCGAACGCGCCGTGCCGTAATGACACCGCCGACCCGTTCAATGGTTTTCAGCACGCGATTCAGGTGAGCCGTGTCGGCGATTTCGACGACAAAATCCAGTTCCGCTTTCCGGTCTTCCCGAGTGATGATTTCGGCGCGGCTGATATTCGCTTTGCATTCGGCGATAGCTGAGGAGACGTTGGCCAACATTCCCGTCTTATCCTCCGCGAGGACGGCTATTTTAACCGCATGCTGACTCGGCGTAGCCGTATCCCACTCCACTTCCACCAGACGTTCTCGATCATAATCCAAAGCTTCCAGGTTGGGACAATCGACCGAATGGATCGTGAGCCCCCTTCCCCGCGTGATGTATCCCAAGATCTTGTCGCCGGGAACCGGGTTACAGCACCGCGACAGTTGCATCAACAGATCGCGCCCCCCCTTCACTTGGACGCCCGGCTCCTCCCCTCTCGTGCTGACCACTTTGGAGGCACCGGCAGGTTGGGACTGAGTCGGAGCACCGGCTGAGATCGGAGCCGTCAACCGTCCGATGAGTTGACCCGTTGCGAAGTGGCCAAATCCCACGGCCGCTGCAAGCTCGTCAATCGTTGCATAGCCTTCTTGCTTGGCCGTTTCGAGCAGGGCATCCGACTTTAAGACCTGCGACGGAGCCAAACCATGGCGACGAATCTCCGCTTCGAGCAAACGCCAACCTATTTCCAAGCTTCGTTTCTGTTCCTCCGCCTTGATCCAATGTTTAATCTTTGTCTTCGCCCGTGACGTGCGTACGAACTTGAGCCAATCTTTGTGCGGAGTCTGGTTCGGAGATGTCAGAATTTCGATGGTGTCTCCGCTCGTCAGTTCATGCTTGAGCGGAACGATCTTCCCGTTGACCTTCGCCCCGACACAGTGGTCCCCGACTTCCGTGTGAATCGCGTAGGCAAAGTCTACCGGCGTTGCCCCTTTAGGCAGTTCTTTGACGGTTCCCTTAGGGGTAAAGACATAGACCACGTCGTGGAACAACTCAAGTTTCACGGAGTCCATGAATTGGCGATTGTCCGGCAGATCTTTTTGCCATTCGATGAACTGTCTCAGCCATCCGAAGGCCTTGCTATCTTTATCGTGTACCCTCCCCTGTTCTTTATACTTCCAATGTGCTGCGATCCCGTACTCGGCGACGCGATGCATTTCTTCCGTGCGGATCTGAAACTCTACGTGCTCCCCCTTAGGCCCGACCACGGTTGTATGGAGGGATTGATAGAGATTCGATTTGGGGATTGCGATGTAATCCTTGAAGCGGCCCGGCAGTGGTTGCCACAATGAATGGATGACACCGAGCAGCGCATAGCAGTTCATCTTCGTGTCGGTAATGATCCGCAAGGCGGTGAGATCGTACACCTCCTCGAACGAGATCGATTGCTTCTTCATTTTTTGATAGATGCCGTAGAGATGTTTCGGTCTTCCGTACACTGCTCCGACAAGCCCATTCTCTTTCAGAGCCCCCTCCACGAGCGCTTGCACCTCCTGGATATACTGCTGGCGATCTTCATCGCGCTTCGCCACGCATACCCGCAAGGTTTCATAGGCATCCGGCT
This sequence comes from Nitrospira sp., assembly GCA_030444405.1. Taxonomy (GTDB): domain Bacteria; phylum Nitrospirota; class Nitrospiria; order Nitrospirales; family Nitrospiraceae; genus Nitrospira_D. The sequence goes on along the minus strand of JARFPM010000060.1, from coordinate 5,709 downwards.
TCAGATGTTTCAGGCATAAATCTTCCAGTTCGTTCTTCACCCACCCGATTCCGATACGATTGGCCAAAGGCGCATAGATCTCCAACGTCTCTTGCGCGATTTCTTGCCGTTTTTTCTCATTGAGATGTTCGAGGGTTCGCATGTTGTGGAGTCGATCGGCCAGTTTGATGATCACGACGCGAATGTCGTCCGCCATCGAGAGCACCATTTTTCGGAAATTTTCAGCCTGCTTTTCTTCTGAGCTCTTGAAGGTGATCTTCCCGATCTTTGTCACACCGTCGACGAGATGAACGACTTCCTGTCCGAATTCCCGCTGAAGCTCATCGGCCGTCGCTACCGTATCTTCCAGCGTATCGTGCAAAAGACCAGCGACAACCGCGGCCACGTCGGTTTTCAAAGACGTCAACACTCCGGCTACCGCCACCGGATGCTTTACATAGGGTTCTCCGGAGCGACGCGTTTGTCCTTCATGCGCCCTGACGGAAAACTCATACGCCTTTCGCACCATGCCGAGATCGGCCTCGGGCTGATAGGCTTGCAGGCGATCCAGCAACTGGTCGATATCCGTCACCGTTTCGTACATCATCTGCTATTCGCACCCTGCCGCTCGTATGTCTCGGATACGCAACTGAATCCGATCATAGCCGTTCCAGTGGTTCAGTTCTGGCGTAAAGGCGACGTCGATGGGCGTCTTGAGAGACAATCCACGATCCTCCAGGGATTTCATCCCAAATCCTATACTATCAAACGGCAACGACCCTCCCTGGCGGACCGTCATCTTCAAATGTTTCTCTCCGACCACGCGAGCATTGAGGACGTTCAGCCCCCTGACGGCGAACGTTGGCTCGGGATTCCCCGCACCGAATGGATGCAGTGTCCCGATCTCACGAATCAGTTGTACCGTGACCTCGTCCAACCGCAGTTCAGAATCCAGATGCAGCATGGGAACGCTTTGAGTATTCCGGATCCATGTCTCTGCAGTTGCGGAGAATCGTTCAGCAAATTCCGGCAACCGCCCCTCATGGATCGTGACCCCAGCCGCGCTGGGATGGCCACCGAACGCCATGAGTAGGTCTCGGCAACCGGCTAATGCTTGATAGAGGTCGAAACCTGGCACAGTCCGAGCCGATCCTTTTCCGATTCCGTGTTCATTCACGGCAATGACGACCGTCGGACGATGGAAGCGCTCCATGATGCGGGCCGCGACGATGCCTACGACCCCGAGATGCCACCCTCGTGCATACAGCACAATGCCGCCCGGCAACTCCCGTGATTCCACCTGCGTTAATGCTTGCTCCAAAATACGACTAATACCGGCAACATGTTTCAAGGCCCGTATGCCACAGCGGGCACCGCGCGAAATATGAGCCAGTCCTTCTCGAACAAACAGTCGATTTTCGTCTTGTAGCGGAACAACATCGGCGATCGTGGCAAGCGCGACCAAATCCAAGAGCGACTCGAGAGGTGCCGAACCGGAACCGTATTTCATCTCATACGCCTGCGCCACCTTGTACGCCAGACCACCAGAGCAAAGTCCGTGAAAGGGATACTGAGCTTCGGGCCGATGCGGATTCATCACCGCCAAGGCCGGCGGCATCTCCACGTCGCTTTGATGGTGGTCGGTCACGACGACATCGATCCCCAATTGATTGGCAAGGCTAATCTCACGATGCGACGTGGTCCCGCAATCGGAAGTCACCAATAACGAGACACCCTCCTCTGCCAAGGTCCGAACAGCACTTTCATTGAGTCCATATCCTTCACGCAGGCGATGAGGAACATAGGCTCGGACTTCGGCACCGAGCCCACGGAAGAATGAAAGATAAATACTCGTGGCGGACATGCCGTCCACATCGTAATCGCCGTAAAAACATACGACTTCACGCCGTCTCATAGCTTGATAGAGCCGATCAACCGCCCGTTCCATGTCGGGAATTAAGAAAGGATCATGAGTTCGGAGAGGAGACATCCAGGCTGTCGCCTGGTCTACGTTCATGACACCCCGGTTGAGCAATAATGAAGCAGTAGCCGAGGAGATCGACAAGGCCTTCGACAAAAAGCCTCGTTGGATGGGATCGACTTGTCGAACGACCCAGAGCTTAGACTTCATCCCCGTCTCCTTAATGGCCTAGGTCCGGTCCACAAGCACATAAACTACGGATTACAAGGGAACGAGGCAGACTCTAATAAGTGGCTTCTTCTTTGTCAAACCAATGAGGTTATGAGAGGAGGCTGAATCGAGTGGAAGTTGGGAATTGAAACCGGCGTTATTCCCCTCCTTTTTGAACATAATTCTTCACAAACTCTTCAGCGTTCTTTTCAAGGACATCATCGATTTCATCAACCAACTTATCGATGTCTTCCTTGATCTTCTTGCCGGCTTCGACAACCTTGGGATTCGCCTTGACCTCTTCCTTACCCTGCGGTTCTCGTCGCGGCTCTTGCTTCCGTTCCTGCTTTTCCATTCGAGCACCTCCCGTGGACCAGGGGAAACCCTCGCGATCACCAGCAACTGCTGGTGTGGAACTCACCATACTCCAGGCTACCAAAACCCGTCAAGACAAGGGGAGAAACGAAAAGCGCCGTGCCCAGGTCGGACACGGCGCTTCATCACACGAGTCAGTCTGTTTTATCGGATACTGGAGCAACTCACTAGCGCACGATCAACGACACAATGAGCAATGCGACGATATTGATGACCTTGATCATCGGGTTCACAGCCGGTCCCGCCGTATCCTTATACGGATCACCAACCGTATCGCCGGTGACCGCCGCCTTGTGCGTGTCGGTCCCCTTCAACCCCTGCTCTTCGATAAACTTCTTCGCATTGTCCCAGGCCCCGCCACCGCTTGTCATGGAAATCGCGACGAATAGACCGGTTACGATGCTGCCGACCAACACGCCGCCGAGAGCTTGCGGGCCAAGCACTAAACCGACGATAATCGGCGACGCCACCGGAATCAAGCCGGGGATCATCATCTTTTGAATCGCTGCCTGAGTCACGATGTCGACGCAGGTGCCGTACTCCGGCTTCCCCGTGCCTTCCATAATGCCCTTGATCGTCCGGAACTGCCGACGCACTTCTTCTACAATCAAGCCCCCGGCTTCGCCCACGGCCCTCATACAGAGCGCGCCGAAGATAAAGGGTAACATGCCGCCGAGGAACAGGCCGACCAACACTTTCGGGTTGGACAAGTCAAACGCCGCCAGCGCGGGATTGTGTGCCGCCACCTCGCGTGAATATTCCGCGAACAACACCACCGCCGCCAGACCGGCCGACCCGATAGCATAGCCCTTCGTGACTGCTTTCGTCGTATTACCGACGGCATCCAATGGGTCCGTGATGTCTCGAACTTCTTTGCCCAGATGCGACATTTCGGCAATGCCACCGGCATTGTCGGTGATCGGACCGAACGCATCGATTGCCACGACAATCCCGGCCATCGAGAGCATCGACACCGCTGCCACCGCCACACCGTACAGGCCTCCCGATTCCGCACCGCCGCAGACCCAGAAGCTACCCAGGATCGCCGCCGCAATCACCACCACCGGCGCTGCCGTCGCCTGCATGCCAACCGCCAGTCCAGCGATGATGTTCGTCGCATGGCCGGTTTCGCTCGCTTTGGCGATGTATTTCACCGGTTCATAGTTCTTCGACGTGTAATAATCGGTAATGAACACAAGCGCCAGTGTGACAGCCAATCCAATCAACGCTGCGACGTAGTAACTGAATCCGCTGACACCCCCGACTCCGCCCATGATCGTGAAGGTGATCGGTAAAAATGCCACGGCAGCGATCCCGCCGGCTACGAACAGCCCCTTATAGAGCGCCGTCATGATTTCGCCTCCCGGAGTGACCTTGACAAAGAGAATGCCGACGATCGTGGCAAAAATCGTGATACCACCCAAAGCCAACGGATACAGAATCGGGGCGGTCGCTCCCTTAAACATCGTAAAGGCCAACACCATCGCTGCCACGGTCGTGACCGCATACGTTTCAAACAGGTCTGCCGCCATGCCGGCGCAGTCGCCGACGTTGTCACCCACGTTATCGGCAATGACCGCCGGGTTGCGGGGGTCGTCTTCCGGAATTCCCGCTTCGACCTTGCCGACGAGATCCGCGCCGACGTCCGCCGCCTTGGTATAGATGCCGCCGCCTACCCGAGCAAAGACCGAGATCAAGCTCCCGCCGAAACCAAGACTCAAGAGCGCGTGGATCGCCTTCTCTTGGCCAGCGATTGATTGCGCGATCATATAGAAGGTCGTAATCGACAAAAGTCCCAGGCCGATCAGCAACAGACCCGTCACCGCGCCCCCTCGAAACGCAACGGTCAAGGCAGCATTCATGCCACTATGCGCAGCTTGCGCTGTCCGCACGTTGGCGCGCACGGCGATGATCATCCCCACATAGCCTGCGATCGACGAGGCTCCCGCGCCGACCAAAAACCCGACCGCCGTCAGCAAGCCAAACTTGTCGGAGACTGCCCCAGCGCCCCAGAGCACGACGAAGAGCACCGCGGCCACATAGCCGACGGTTTTGTATTGTCGATTCATGTAAGCGCCGGCACCTTCTTGAATGGCCTTCGCAATTTCCTGCATCTTCGCATTGCCGGCATCGAGCTTGAACACCCACATCGCCAGGTACAGCCCATAGGCGATACCAGCCACAGCCGCGATGAGGGCAAACGTGATAATCGCTGAATCACTCACGGGAAATCCTCCTGCTGGTTAAACGGACTCCTTATGTCACACGGCTCTCCGTGGCTTCAACCCATCCAAAGTACATGCGAGCGTGGGGAAACCCAAGGTGGGCGGAGTCGAACTCGAAGCTAACCACCCGAAACGCAGGGCCATTCTATAGAGTCGCAGTGGGCGGATCAAGACAAAAGACTGCCCTTCTCGAAAACACCTGGCTCAACTAAGCCCGTGAGCCAGGTTATTCTGGGGCCATTCCTGAGATAAGTCTGTCGTCTTCAAATAGACTAAGGATTTGCTACCAAGATTGGTGATAGGATGCGCAATATCTCTCAAGTAAGACAAGGGCTTACCCAATGAGAACGCTTATCCTCTGGACCACCCTATGTGTGTGTTGTACCGGACTTGCTGCTTGCGGAGGAGAAGGTGACACCCAGGACAGCGCCCCGGCCTCAACTACTCTGAAGCTCCAAACCATTGCGAGCAACCTTAACTCTCCGGTATTCCTGACTGCTCCCCGTGGGGATGCCAATCGCCTGTTTATCCTGGAACAGGGAGGCACCATTAAAGTTCTTGATCGGGCAACTGGGAGCACACTCTCGACATTTCTGACGCTGACCGGCATCACGAGCGGAGAAGAACGAGGATCGCTGGGTCTGGCCTTTGACCCAAATTACAACGCCAACAGTCGTTTCTACGTCCACTATACGGACGTCAACGGGGCGATCACCGTCGCTCGGTTTCTGGTGTCGCTAACAGACCCCAACGTCGCTGCTCCTCGTTCGCAGGTTATCCTAGTCTCCATTCCACATCCGAGTTTCGCCAACCATAATGGGGGCATGTTGGCATTTGGACCGGATGGATGTCTGTACGCAGGAATTGGAGATGGGGGAGGCTCAGGTGACCCGAACAATAACGCCCAGAACATCGGGAGCCGGTTGGGGAAAATTCTCCGAATTGATCCGACCACCGGGACTGCCTGCACCAGCGGAGTACTGAATCCTTTTTTCCTCA
>JARFPM010000059.1 GCA_030444405.1 Nitrospira sp. | reverse complement strand
TGGTTCAACCGTTTCATCGTAGTCGTCGTTGACAGACTCGAAGGAGGAGAAGGTCGTGTGTCGTTTCTCGCGCACCCCACGATCCTTGGCCTTATGGATCATAATTCCAAAAATCCAGGTTAGCAGCGACGATCGGCCTTCGAACCGACCTAGCCCTTCGATGACTACCATCCAGGTATCCTGGACGACTTCTTCCGCTACTTCCCGATCCGCCACATAGCCCATTGCCATTCTGATCAAGGCACTATGGTGTCGCGTGACCAGTTCATTGAACGCTCCTTCATCTCCGTGCCTGAGTCGCGACAGAAGAGCGACCTCCCCATTTACCACAGCAGCTGATTGACTCAGCTCCGGCTTCCGACCCGCAACCATTCGATGACTCACAGACTCCGTGACGGTAATGGCATCAACGTTCATGATCGGCCTCCAATGTGGAGCAGCTCCGTCACAAGGGCCGGAGCGCTCATTACGGTGACGTGTGCATGGGGAAACGTATTAAGAACCTCGACTCCCCGCCCATCGATGTAATCGACATGGGAGCAATCCAAGAACACGGCTTTGTTCTTCCGAAGGTATGCGCGGCATTCCCCATCAAGCAGGGCCGCCCATTGCTCCGTGATCTTGCCTTCTAGCTTGAGCAAGACGTCACGCCCGCTTTCCTGTATTTTTGTGATCTTCAACATCGTTCCCTCATCTCCTCCGTGCTCGATGCGATGCCAAGCTATTGAGCAACCGCGATGCCACGGTGTGATGCGGCAAGATATTCGATGTAAGTCTTTGACGGAGCGAGGCTATTCAGCGCAATGCGTGAGGAAGATCAAACGGGCAGGACGGAAGTGATTCCCAAAATATTGGGACCATCACGAAATGTTGGGAACTTTGGGGGGAGTGTGAGTGGAGGAATGAATGCGGGGACTAAGGTTTCGCCTTGCGCTCAATCCCCAGCTTCTTCATCCTGGCTTCGAGCGTCGTGGGTTTCAGCCCGAGAATCGCCGCAGCCCCTTTGTCCCCACTGACACGCCAGTTGGTCTGTTCCAAGATATCACGGATGTGCTGCCGTTCCATTTCTTCGAGCGTCATTGTCTTGGCAAGACCACCCTTGTTGTCGGACTGCGAAAGCCAGTCGATCGGTTCCAGCTCCGGCCCTTCACTCAGAATCACGGCACGTTCGATCACATGTTCGAGCTCGCGAATGTTGCCGGGCCACTCATACCGCTGAAGGGCCGTGATCATTCGCTCCGGAATCCGATCGATCTTCTTGCCAAGATTGGCGGCAAACTTGCGGACAAAATACTGCGCTAACAAGGGAATGTCCCCTTCACGTTCACGCAAGGCAGGCAAATGAATCGGGAACACGTTGAGGCGATAGTACAGATCAGGCCGATACTGGCCGGTCTTGGACAACTGTTCGAGGTTCCGATTCGTGGCAGCGATCACCCGCACGTTCACCTTGAATGTCTGCGTCCCGCCGACCCGTTCGAACTCGCCCTCCTGCAAGACACGTAATAGCTTGGATTGCAAATCGAGCGGAAGTTCGCCAATCTCATCCAGGAATATCGTTCCCTTATCAGCCACTTCGAAGCGGCCCATCTTTTTCGTCAACGCGCCCGTGAAGGCCCCTTTCTCGTGACCGAAGAGTTCACTTTCGATGAGACCAGCCGGAATCGCTGCACAATTGACCTTCACTAAGGCCCGGTCTTTACGCGGGCTCAAGTTATGGATCGCCCGCGCGATCAGTTCCTTACCAGTTCCGGTTTCACCAGTGATAAGTACGGTCGAATCGGTCGGAGCCACTCGTTCGATGTTCTTCAACACTTTCTTGAGTGAGGTCGAAGAGCCGATCAACTCCTCAAAGTTGTGCGTGCCCTTGATTTCCTCCTGCAGGTACACGGCCTGGGCTTCGAGCCGGGCCTTCTCCTGCTCCATCAACACCTGTTCAGTGATGTCAAGGAACATTGTCCGTGTGTAGGCACCACTCGGGTCAGGTCGTGACCACCATCGAATCCACAGCGGCTTGCCGTTGTCCTTTCGGCGCAGCTCGAGGACCACGCCTTTGGTATCGATCCCCTTCCCGATAGAGTCGAACGCCTCTTTGAGTCGACGTTGTGCATCCGGCGTATCGGGGATAAATGTCTTCCCATACGTCCCTTCAACTTGCTCCGGCGTCAGACCAAGAGTGTCGAGCGCGGCCTTATTCGCACGGATGAATTTCGAATCAAGCCCTTCATTAACATAGGCGATCGGTGCCTCGTCGAACAAATCGCGCAACTGTTGCTCGCTCTCTTTCAATTGAAGTTCCAGCTGAAGTCGTTCCAGTTCGGCACCAGCCCGCACCCCGAAAATCTTGAAAACGGACAGCACCCGCGGGTCATCGTGCATGGGTTTGATGTCCATGACCGCCAGATGCCCCATCACCGTGCCAGAATGGTCAGACACTGGAATCGCCAAGTAACTCTCGACGCCCAACGCCGCGAGATCCTCCCGATGGTCGGGAAAGAGGTCCTGTACCTTTTCAGGAAAGAGGCAGACTTCACCGGCCAGCACGCGCTCACAGGGTGTATGGGGAAGGTCGTACTCGAAATTGTCCAGAAATCCGTCGCCCTTCCAAAACGCCAAGGTACGCACCCGCGCCCGGTGTCCCCCAACGAACCGCGACACGAAGGCATACTTCGTCTGCAGCGCTTCCGCTAAGCTTTGGACCAGTGCGGGGAAGAACGCTTCCCCGGTTGATGCCGCCGTCCCTTCGTCGATCTTCCGCAACGTCAGGTCGCTCTTCCGCAAGGTTTGCTCATACCGTAACCGGTCAAACTCCGCCGCCGCCCGCATGGCAAACATGCCGAGAATCGACATCGCACGAACAGGGTCCGGCATGGGTTTGGAATCCATGATGGCCAGATGTCCCACCACCCGGTCGCCGAAATCCACAATAGGCACGCCGCAATAGCTGTTGACCATGGTCTCCTGAATGAGTGGGACCTGCGGATAGAGCGCTCGAAGCTGATCGGGGTGGTGGATGCATTTCTTCGTCAACACCGTTTCACAGGGGCCCCGTGCCGGCACATCGAACGGCGGCAATGGCTGTCCTTTACCCCACCCGGCTTTAGAGCGGAACCGATCCCCCTCCTCGCTGAGCTCGGAAATATAGGCGTAGTCCACATCGAGCGCGGTGGCTAATTGCTGCACCAGGGACGGGAAGAACTGCTCGCCGAGTGTTGCCTCCACACCTTCCAAGATCTGGCGAAGAATTGACCAGGTTTTCACCGACTCGTCGCCGGATTGGTGCGGATCAGATCCAAGCTCGGAGGGTCGCATCGTGTTCACCCGTCGACAGAATGGTGGGAAGAAGAGTGACGGGCGGACAGCATAACACTGGAGAGGAAAAGGTGGCAACGCGGCCTGTGGCCTGCAACATCCCGGAGGAGACGAGTGCCTCCCTTATGGCAAACCAACCATCGAGGCCCCGCAGCCGACGCAACGGACCTGCAAGGGAATCTCCTTTTGGGTAGAAGAATCCAGCGCCAGGGCTGGTGGCGGGCCGAGGAACAGCCGAGCAAAGCGACTGGTTCGATACGTCGTCAGTAACTTCGGCATCGCCAAAAAGAACGCCACCATCACTAGTCCTCCTGCAATCAATGGCCATTGGGCGCTGACGATGCTGCTCCCTAAATATGTGAAGGCAAAGGTCGGAGGGGCCATCCCCACCAGAGTTGCCAAGGCGAACGCCTTGAGTGAGATGTTTGTTAACCCTGCTCCATAACTGACGATATCGAAGGAAAAGATCGGGATCAACCTCGCGAACAACATCAGGCCCATTAACTGATGGTCTGTACACATCTGGCAGAACACCGCCTCAACCTTGAGGAGCTTGGAAAGGGCATCCCGACCCAACGCGCGCGCGAGCAGAAAACAGCCGATGGCGCCGATCTCAGCACCGATGATGGCATAAAGGGCCCCATAGAACGGGCCGAAGACAGCCCCTGCCGCAAGATCCATCGGCAAGCTTGGGATCGGAGGAATGACGACGGCGCAGGCCATGCTGCCGATCAACAGCAGCGGAGCCAAAGGCCCAGCATCGCGCAGCCATTCCGTCAAGACCGTCAGGGAAAGATACTGATCATGATCAAAAGCAGACAGCCCCCAGCAGGCGGCGCCGATTGCAGTCACAGCCAGTCCGAGCTTGAGCCATGTGGTGATCATGCGTGGTGTCCCGATGACAGTGGTTGTTGCCGTACTCATGGCGAGACCAGTTGAATGGCGTGCCCATCGGGATCGCGGACAACCATTCCCCTTGTGAATCCCAAAACCTTGTCCGGCAGCGTGACGACGCCGGTGGAAATCACTTGTCCCATCCCACGCACCTGAGCCGCAGCTACCTCCACATCAGGCACCATCATTGTCGTCTGCCAATGCCAGAGATCCGTCGGATGGGAACCAGCCGGAAATGGCCGACCTGCCGCTGGTCGCTCATACTCCAAGAATTCTACGCCGGGTGGGCCTCTCTTCGAGGTCAGACCGGTCACACGCAAACGGGCGCCGGGCAAACTGTCAAGGTATTCCTGTTCCGTGCCCATGTTCAACGTCTCGCCTGCGACGGTTAAACCAAGCAGGTCGCGATAGAACTTGATGCTGTCCTCGGTGCTTCGCACTGTTATCGCCGTGTGGTCGATCCCAAGGAACAGGTCTCCCCCTCCCCTCTTCCAGAGTGGATTCCCCTTGCTTTCCGGGAACCAGAGTAGTTCGAGGTTATGCCCGTCAGGGTCGCGAAACTTGATCGCCTTAATACCAGCAGCTACCTGGTTGGACATGGGAATGGTCTGTGGCCTGGGTGAGATCTGGCGGACGTGATGGGTCCGCAGCTGTGCCCAGGCTACGTCCATATCGCGTACGACGATGGCGAAGTGTTGGAACCAAAGATCATGACTGTACGAGGGCACAGGAATATGCCTCAGATCTGGAGGCGAGATAAACTGCGTCAGTTCGATCTGCTGCTCGCCGAGTCGCATTCGGACGACACGAGCCCGTACGCCGAAGCATCCGTACAGTTGATCATATTCAGGCCCATCCACCTCGACGTCGCTCACCAGCCTGAGCGTCAGCACATCACGATAAAAGGCGACAGAGCGGTCCATGTCGGACACGGTAAAGCCGACGGCGGCGACAGATTGGACGGCGACGGGCGGCTCGGCCGCCGCGAGTGCTGAGTGTTGAGTGCTGAGCAAAGGACTGCAACTCGAAGCCACTGTGTGTCGAAGAGTGTATTCATCGCGCTTTTCTTCATGTGTTTCACGCTTCACGAATATCGCTTCACGCGAGCCTTGCGAGTAGGTGGTCACCTACTCGCAAGGCGTTCGCGATGATCGTCAGCGACGGATTCACGGCGCTACTGGAGACAAAAAAGCTCGCGTCGACGACGTAGAGATTGTCCAGGTCATGTGCCTTGCAGTTCACGTCCAGCACACTGGTCTTGGGATCGTGACCGAAGCGGACGGTCCCACACTGGTGCGCCGTTCCGGCGATGGGGATCTTCTTTCCAAAGTAGAGGTGCGTCGGCAGCAGATGGTCTTCACAGCCCAGATGATTGAGCATACTCTTGAGTTTGGCCGCGAGACGCTGATGGGCTTCTAGATTGTTCTCGGTGTAGGCAAGCGTGATATTGCCGTCCTTGCCGACGAGCACGCGGTTGTTTGGATCGGGTAGATCTTCCGAGGTCATCCAAAAGTCGAGCGAATGCTTCGCCGCTAATGATGATGTCGTAGTGGGGTGGCATGATGCTATGTCGAAAGAGAGGATGTCGTCTTACAGAGGATGGGCGTTCGTTACCATCGCCCCTGCGGACTGTTCAATTGAGACCAACACTTGTCCCGGAGGGGGTGTTAGACTGAAACAGTTATTAAACAATTTCAAACTTGGAGGTCCTGATGCATGTGATGAGTCGTATGGCGTTCATGGGGTTAGGCATCGCATTAACCGGCTATCTGAGCGGAGCACCAGTCTTCGCGGCCGACAAACCAATAGAGGATGGGTCGAAGATCGTGATTACGTCTCCCAAAGCCGGAGACAAGGTCAGCGACAGCTTTGAGCTGAAATACGAGTTGACCAAGGGTTCGCAAGCGGTCCATGCTCACGTCTTCGTGGACAACGAGTATCAGAAGGGTTTTAGCGGAACGTTCAAGGGTCTGAGCAGAGGGCCACACCAGATCACCGTGACAGGCGCCACAAAGGACCATGCCCTCGTCGCAGCCAGCCAGACCATCACCGTCGAAGTGCAATAGGAGTAGAACCCACCCGTTTCACCCCGCCAGGGTCTCTCACAAAGGAGGCCCTGGCGTGCCTGGTTCCACAGCCCGCTTCCGCACACTCATAACCAGCCACTGCGTTCCCGAAAACACATTTTCCCATTAATGGTCCCAGCTGGTAGGCCAATGCCGCTCCATCAGAATCGGTGCCGATCGGTTGTGCAACTCGTTTCATTCCTGACTACGTCAGAATTGAACTTCGAGCAATGCTCGCCATCGCTATCGCTACCATATCCGTTCGGCAACTGTGGTTCACAGTCTCCATGCATATTACAGATGAAGTCCTTGTCTCTCCCTATTACTTGAGTGGGAAGGCAACGAGCAAGCTTGGAAGAAGCACTATATAAATTCAGGGTTCTAGGGACGACAGGCTCCAGGTGGCCGAGCTGATGAGTAAATCTTACCAACGGAGGAACGAGGACTTGCAGGATTTGATCTGGTAACCAGAGTCACGAGAAACAACCCTGAATGCTCTCCACTGTCATGCAACTCTCCCACGAACGAGATTCAGACTAATTCCCATTGTCTGCTCCCCGATTTCGAGACCGTAAAGCAGCTTATCGAAATGGGAAGGTTCAACAATTCAGAGCCTGGCCCCTACAGAATCTTCGCGGTGTACACCCTAGAATAGAAGCGGCTAGCCCCGGTTTCCCGGCGCGCGCCGGTGAGTGGATTGTGTTGTGTCTGGGTCCTCAGGACTCAAAGGCGCTACGAAGGATGGGACTTCGCTATCAGTACATAAAGTCGCATCCGCCGTTCCAGAATCGTTACTTGCTGAGCAAGGCCCAGCAACTCCAGATGAATCGACTCTCGTCCATGGCATGGCCTAGATGCTGTCTGACCCAATAGAACCGCCTATGCATCGACCACCCCACGATTGCCGGTTGGTCTGACGACAAGGCATCTTCTTACAACGATCGACAGGAACTGCGCACACGAATCGCAACACCCTTCACTCTCCTCTGCACAGAGATGGCCCCTTGCCCCCTTGCGCATCCGCGGCATATGATCGCAGCATGCAGATTCAGCTCAGCCATCCCGCACGAACCATTGAGATCAAAGGCCCGAAGAAGGCAAAAGACCTCCTAAAAGAACTCAATCTCGTGGTCGAAGCGCATTTGATCATACGCGGCAATGAACTCGTGACCGAAGACGAGATGCTCTACGACCGGGACCAGATCGAAATCCGTCCGGTCATCTCCGGCGGTTCTCCCTTCCCGCTCTTCCATTCACCCGTCACCCCTGCCCCCTCACCGGCTTCGGCATGAACTGCACTAAATGTAAAACCCGTGCAGTGATCGACCTGCCCCGCCACAATGCGGCCTTCTGCAAAGGCTGCTTCAACGACTACGTGCGTGAGCAGGTCAGCCGGGCCATCAAGTCTGAAAAGATGTTCGGAAAGGATGATCGAATCCTGGTAGCGGTCTCGGGGGGGAAAGACAGCCTGGCCCTCTGGGATATTCTCCTCAAGATCGGCTACAAAGCCGACGCGCTCTATGTGAACCTCGGCATCGGCGGCTACTCGGAAGTGTCCCATGCCAAAGTGGTCCAGTTTGCCGAAACCGTCGCCGCGCCAATTGGCGCGGTTCTGCATGTCCACACCGTCGAGCAGGAAGCCGGCGCCGGCATCCGGGAACTGGCCATGCTGATTCATCGTCCGACCTGTTCAACCTGCGGCACCATCAAACGCTACCAGTTCAATCGCGTAGCGCTGGAACACAAGTACGATGTAATGGCCACAGGCCACAATCTCGACGATGAAGCTGCCCGCCTGCTGGGCAACGTACTCCGCTGGCAAGAGGAGTATTTAGAGAAGCAATCCCCCAGCCTGCCGGCCTCTCTGGAGGGGTTTGCCAAGAAAGTGAAACCGCTCTTTCGCCTATCCGAGCGCGAATTGGCCGCCTATTCGGTGCTCAACCGCATTGACTACATCGTGGAAGAGTGTCCGATGGCGAAAGGCGCGCGAACCCTTCTCTATAAGGAAGTGTTGAATCGGCTTGAGACGGAATCCCCAGGCACCAAGCAGGCCTTCTACTGCGGGTTTCTTGATAAACAACGTAAGCCGGACACCGCCCCCTCCACGATAACGGAAAAGGATCAGACCATATTGCATTCCTGTACGAGCTGCGGCCAGCCGACCACCGCCGACGTCTGCTCCTACTGCAAAATGATGGCGCGTGCCAAGACACACAGCCTGTAAACCGGCACCCTCCTTGCCCGTGGCATGGCTATCTCCCGCATGAACTCAGCCGGCTCGCGGCAGGCTCGACCTGGGCAGCTAAGTCCCCTTGCTCGATGGAATGCGGTAGCGTTGTTTGATGGCAGTCACGATCTGTTTCGCTTCTGCTTCATCAAGTTCAGCTCCGAATCGATAGGTTCTTGCACCATAATCAAAGGCAATCACCCCACCACCGACTCCCCATAACTGGAGACTCGACGAAAAATCCAACGGATTGACGCCAAGGTGCCCCACGCGTAGATCTCGTATCTGCACGAGATCATACTCCTTGTCAAAACCGAATCCTCCAATGTCGCGTCTGGTTTTGAACGTCTGCCCGTGCACCGTGAGCATTTCCTTCCCCATCACCTGCCAAAGCCATGCGTAGATGGCGAACACTCCGCCGAGCGTCCAGACCCCAAGCCATGCAAGCAGGAAGAGTTCTCCCTCAGGCGGGGCATCGCCGTCAAGAAACTGGCGGGTGACCATGATTTCACCCACCCCCCAACCACAGATCCAAAACCCAAGAAAACAAATCACCAACCAGCTGCGTCTGCAAGGCATCACGATGCGTAGCCCCTGTGATGTATCCGTGATAGTGATTCGAGAGTCAGCTGGTTCTATCTTTGCCATCGGATTCTCACTCTGAAGGGGTCGGCATTATTACATGGATGGCCGGTGAGTCCCACACAATAGAGCAGCCAGCCGTTTCGTGTCGAGCGGCGGGATCGAATCCTCAATCGGTCGCCCTCTTTCTCACAGCCGCCCATGATGACGGTATGGTCATCTCCAGAGCTCTCGAAGGTGGTGATTCTGGTGCGATGAGGTTGTCTGAGTGTTGACAGTCTCTTCACGTGATCGTAGCCTGTGGGCGCTTTCTTCTTACCTCGTTAAGCCCATGGCTAGGTCGGATAGACCAGAGGAGTCTTCGATGCCTGAAAACCAATGGACGGATGTGGGGTCGGTTGAAGAGCTGAAGCAAACCATTCTGCAGGAAATACAGTGCGGCAAGACACGCCTGGCGCTCACCTGCAAGAACGGAAGATTCTCGGCCATCTCTGGGGTCTGCAATCATGTCGGCGGGCCATTAGGCAAGGGCCGGCTCGACGGCGACTATGTCGTCTGCCCTTGGCATTACTGGAAATTCCATTGCGAGACGGGAAAGGGAGAAGCGGGATACGAGCAGGATCAGGTGCCGGCCTATTCGACGAAGATTGAAAATGGCCGGTTGTACATCGACCTTTCATCCGCTACCAAGCGCAAAAAACAGCCGCACGGGCCTCATCCGCTTGCCCGCCCAGTCGTCCGTCGGCCAGGCCCAGTGCGCGTTGTTGGCATTTCCACGACGGCGATGACCCTGGATCATCCACGCTATAGCACATCCGATGCGTTACTTGAGGTGGCGTTGGACTATGCGCACACGACCCTCGAACTGGAGACGCAGTGCATCAAGCTGCGCAACTTGAGCTTTCGTCCTTGTGAAGGGTTCTACTCGAAAGCGGCGCAGGCCTGCACCTGGCCCTGTTCGATCACCCAGATGGACCCTACCGATCAACTCGATCGGGTGTACGAAGCCATCGTCCATTGGGCAGATGTGATTCTGGTCTCGACACCGATCCGATGGGGTAATGCCAGCAGTCTTTATTTCAGAATGGTCGAGCGTATGAACTGTATCCAGAATCAAGAGACCATTGCGAACAAACATCTCCTCAAGAACAAGGTGGCAGCCTTCATTATCATGGGTGGGCAAGACAATGTGCAGGGTGTGGCCGGACAGCTGATGACCTTTTGGGCGGAAGTCGGATGCCAATTTCCGCAGTTCCCATTCATCGCCCATTCACGCGGCTGGAGTGCCGAAGACATGGAGCGAAATGTCTGTGAGGTGCAGAATAGCCGCGAGCTCCGTGACGCGGCTCAGCAACTGGTGACCCGTGCTACAGACATGGCGAAATTAATGGTGGCTGGACAGATTCCTGAACACCAGCTGGCCAGCGGCGGCCGCAAGGCACACAAACTCGACAGCGAGCCGACAGGATAGCCACTCCGCAGCCGCTGACAGATCAGTAACGACCAAGACCGTTTCGCGGCGCACGGAGCCTTCAGTTCAATGAGCCGGAATGGTCGGGCCGATCTTCTCAAGGATGACTTGTTTGACTTGCTTTGCGAAGCGCTTGGAAACTTCCAGGTTTCGCAAGACATGCCCGGACTCTGAAACATTGTACGTCGCCGGTGGGATCTGTGTGGTGATGGTGGCCTCAAACACGACCGCCAGCATCTTGCCAGGTTTTCCGGTCTTCCGGTCGATTCCATAGGCTTCCTTCAGCGAGACCTTCGGCAACACTTCGACATCGGCGTTCGCCGCTACGTGCGGCTTTAACAAACCGGAGCGACTCCGATTCTCCTCGATAAGCCTGATGATGGGATCTGCCTGGAATTCAGTTCGAATCTGCTCCGCCACTGCCCCTTTTGATCGCTCTGCCTTCTCCATTTGAGCATCTAACACCGGGGGGGCGAGGCTGACATAAATGGGATCCGACGGTTGCCGCTTCGGCGTCCGGTTTAGCTGTTCGAGTTGCTCGGCCCGCTTCGCGCCGAGCTGTTCTGCAACCTCTTGTGCGGCAGCCTGCCGCTTAGCCATCGGATCGTCGGCATCGTGGATGGTAGTTTTGCCGTTTTGGTCGGTTTCATACACGAGCATCTTGGCGCCATCTTCATCAACGCGATAGACCGTCTTCCCGCCGTTCACATTGGTTGTATAGTAACCGCTGGAACAGGCCGCAATCGTGAAAAAGACGGCGGTGAAACAAGCAGAAATGATCATCTGTACAACGTGACGGGTTTTGATGGCCATAAGACAGACTCCTTGTTCCCTTTTCAGAGTGGCTGTGGCAGGTATGGGAACGTCTCTATCATTTAGGGTAAGTGTAGCAGCACCGGCTGCGAAGCCAAGACCTGGTGTCGAGCCACCCGGAGGGCTCAAGAAAACGTCAGGCCTACCGATTCTAAGAAAGAGGGAGCACACGCAAGTTTGGAGGAAGTCTTTGACAGTTTTCTGGTCGCCACGTAACTTGATAAACGTTCTACATTCTTGCGAAGTGGATTCTCGATTGTACCTGCCTTTTTATTTCATCCCATGACCCCAAAACGCGTCGTCATTATTGGGGGCGGCTTTGGAGGCATGACGGCTGCGCGCTTTTTGCGTGATGCCGACGTCATCCTCATCGACCGCACCAATCACCATGTCTTTCAACCGTTGCTCTACCAAGTGGCCACCGCAGCGCTATCTCCGAGCGACATCGCCTGGCCCTTGCGCACCCTCTTTCGTTCGCAGCCCAATGTTCGTGTGGTGATGGATGACGTGGTGTCGATCGATCGGACCGCCCACGTGGTCCGGCTTCGGGACAGCGCCCCCATTGCCTTTGATGCTTTAATTGTCGCACCAGGGTCGCGTCACGCCTATTTTGGGCACGATGAGTGGGAAGCGCTGGCCCCGGGACTCAAAACCATGGCGGACGCCGTTCATCTGCGCGAGAGGATGTTGCTCGCATTTGAGGTGGCGGAACGGCAGCGGGCCGAGACCGGCACGCAGAATCGCCTCACCTTCGTGATCGTTGGAGGTGGTCCCACGGGAGTCGAGTTAGCCGGTTCGCTGCTCGAAATCCGAAGAAAGGCCATGGGGCCGGATTATCCTCACTTGGGCTTGGAGGATCTCTCGATCATCCTCGTCGAGGCTGGCCCGCGCATTCTGCCGGGATTCGATGCCAGGCTGTCGGCAAAGGCGCTGACGGTGCTCGAACGTATGGGCGTGATAGTCAAACTCAATAATCCGGTAACTGTAGTTCGTCCCGACGGGGTGATGGTCGGCAACGAATGGGTCGCATCCACCAATGTGATTTGGGCGGCGGGCAACAAGGCGTCGCCTCTGTTAAACACCCTGGCAGTTCCGCAGGATTCGTGCGGTCGAGTCAAAGTCCGAGCGGATCTGACGATTCCCGAGGATCCATGGATCTTCGTCATAGGTGATGCCGCCCATTGTCTTGGCCACGATGGAAAGTCTTTACCGGGAATCGCTCCCGTCGCTATGCGAGAGGGGCAGTATGTCGCCAATCTGATCAATCAAGACCTATCACCCGACCGGCGTTCACCGTTTACCTATACAGACCGGGGCATGCTCGCCACGATCGGCCGGGCCCAAGCCGTCGCCCAAATCGGCCCGTTCCGCGCATCAGGACCTGTGGCCTGGGCGCTCTGGTGCGTTGTCCACATTTTCTTCCTCATTGGGCTTAGAAACCGTGTGCGCGTGATGTCGGAATGGACGTGGTACTACCTCACGTTCAAACCAGGGGCAAGATTGCTATTTGAACCACCGTCCGGTCAGCGCCATATCTCGTCCAAAGACCATGTACGCGAATTCGCCGTAGAGGATCGCCCGCTGTCACGTCGTGCGGCATAACGTCAGAAATCGTCGGATCGATTCACTCTACCTCTATTCATTCTCCGATTATTCGTTGGAAACGCCTCCCGTAGCCTTCCGGTAGCGTCGTCATCGATCCTAGCTCAATACAGTTGGATTGTGACTCTCTTGGGTCTTCCCTATCCATGGGCAGGCACGATAAAGTGCAGGGCGTGGCTGGACGCTGCGGATCTTGTCGGCGTGCGATCCAACGGCCGGCTTTCCGATTCCCGTTCATCGCTCACTCACGCGGATGGAGTCTGGACAACACGAAGCGAACTATGTTCGACGTCCAACACAGCCATAGGCTGTGTGAAGCTACACCGCGAGTCGCCGGCGACTGAACGACACATACACTCCGCAGCAAGCCGACGGGATACTACCTTCGCAGAGCACGATAGAATGGCTGGCAAGCACGTCGTCATTATTGGCGGTGGGTTCGGAGGTTTAGCGTCTGCACGCTCCCTGCGCCAGGCCGACGTCACCCTCATCGACCGCACGAATCACCACGTCTTTCAACCCCTGCTCTACCAAGTAGCCACCGCCGCGTTGTCGCCCGGTGATATCGCCTGGCCTCTACGCACGCTCCTTCGTTCGCAGCCCAATGTTCGTGTGGTGATGGATGACGTGGTGTCGGTTGATCGTGCGGCTCGGATGGTCCACCTGCAAAATAGTTCGCCGATTGCCTTCGATATTTTGATTGTCGCTTCGGGCTCGCGCCACGCCTATTTCGGACACGACGAATGGGAATCGTCTGCGCCTGGACTCAAGACGATGGCCGATGCCGTGCAGCTTCGAGGGAAGATGTTGCTCGCATTTGAGGACGCGGAACGACGAAGAACCTCGACCGGCGTCCAGAGCCAGCTGACGTTCGTCATCGTTGGAGGAGGGCCGACCGGGGTTGAATTAGCCGGTGCACTGGCCGAGCTCGGCAGGAAAACCATGGGGCCGGACTTTCCCAGTTTGCGCATTGAGGACTTTTCAATCATGCTCGTGGAGGCCGGTCCACGCATTCTAGCAGGGTTTGATGCCGAACTTTCAGCAAAGGCCGCCGCCGCGCTTACTCGCATGGGCGTGATGATCAAACTCGGAAGCCCGGTGAGTGCCGTCGATGCCGACGGTGTGAGGGTTGGACAGGAATGGATCCCTTCGACAAACGTCATTTGGGCAGCGGGCAATCAAGCGTCTCCCCTCCTGAGCACTCTCTTGGCTCCACAAGATTCCTTTGGCAGGATCAAGGTCCGAGCGGATCTGACGATTCCCGAGGATCCTTGGATCTTCGTCATCGGTGACGCAGCACATTGTGTGGGGCATGATGAGAAACCGTTGCCGGGAGTGGCGCCTGTCGCAATACAACAGGGACGATATGTTGCCGACCTCATCGATCAGGACGTCGCTCCAGACCAACGGCCACTATTTGTCTACGCAGACCGCGGCATGCTGGCCACGATTGGCCGGGCACAAGCTGTGGCTCAGTTCGGCTCGATCCATGCTTCAGGACTCGTTGCCTGGCTGCTCTGGTGCGTCGTCCATATTTTCTTTTTGATCAGTTTCCGGAGCCGATTCCGAGTCATGTTGGAATGGGTCTGGTACTACCTTACTTTTAAGCCAGGAGCGAGGTTAATTTTTGTGCAGCCTGCTACCACTCACAACAGACCGTCAACAGATCATGCGCATAAGTGAATCGCTAAGGACCGCATACAAGTTATTACGGAACCACAATACGTCCGACGTGGTGATTCAACGAAATCATTCATAAGCAAAATAGTGATTAATTGCATTAACTAATGCTTATAAGATATTGTTAACATGAAGTATGTAGACGCGCATTGTGATTTAATCTGCCGATATCAGAATCAGGGTGATGCCTCTTTAGTTCGGTCTTTCCACCTGACAGGGTAGTAGCCCTAACTCCCATCCCTGTATTACCGTTTCCTCACCGTTCAGACTTTCCACGAGAGGAGACAGCATGCCTTCAGGACTTCTATCCAAAATTGGGATCGACTGTATGCTTTCACAGGAAGGGGACGGTTTGAGGGGCGATGGATGTGTGTATGAACTATCGTCCTCTCATCCTGTCATTTTAAACCCTGACAAACTGCGCCCGGGCGATTATGTCAAACTCCGTTTGTGGTTCCCCGATGAAAATGTCTATAGCGTGATCGAATTGGCGGAGGTTCAGTGGGTCAAGAATGAGTGGATCAAGATCGAGCTGCTTCTTGTTTCACCCAAGGATCAAGCGCGACTTAGACAGTTCGTGGTTTCTGGAGGAACCCACTTACCGACATCAGCCGGGATAGGCGGACAAATCATGATTCGTGCGTGATACCAACTGCTTGGTTAGGCAGCCGTCAGACTAGGAAAACTACGACCTTGTCATCGATGAAAGCAGATAAAAGCATTTGATGGAATAGTACGTGGGTGAAGGTAGCGGCTTGTGGATGCCCACCCGCGAGCAGCAAGAGATTTCTTCTCCCTCCAGAAGAAATCTACCTTCACCCATAATCTTACCTCCTCCAGGTTGGGACCATGATGTAGCCTGGTTAATGGGAACCATATGTGGCTCTGCACCAGCTATGAACCGGAATCGATTATTCTTCTTTGGCTCGGCATGATCATACATTCACGGTATTTCCGTCGAGCCAAATGTAGCCCTATTCTGATAACAGACCGATCACAACACAGCTACTGAATTGGGGGCGGATAATGGAAAAACAACTCAACCGGCTAGGACCTATCCGACAGAACCTCCATGGGAAAGCGTGCCCCTTCTGTGGAGGAACGACATACCAACTTGTCCTTCGAGCATCCAGAACATCTGACGATTCGAGCCTTTTCGTTCGTTGCCGCCAATGCGGCCATCCGAGAAGCCTGGATACGGACTTCAAGCGCATCCTATGGATCTGACTTCGGCGATTGGGCTTGGTCAACGAGAACGGAGGGTCCCCTATACCACTCCGTCAACTGCAATCTTCACTAGAAGAGCGCACAAGAGGAAAATGGAAGGCCCTTCACATGTTGGCCCTCAGCAGTGTCGTACGACCACGCCACGTTGAACTTCGCGATGCGATCCCCTTCCTGAATATTGAAGATCAATCTAGCGCATTCCAGGAAAATTTTGTAACCTCAGTCCGACAGTCAAGCCTCCTGCAAGAGTTCTTTGAGCTGATGACCTGGCCCGAGAAGGATGAGAGATTGCTCGGCCAGCATCTACCAAAGAACTACCCCCTCAGACTTCGTAAAAGTGTATTCACGAGCATCCGTTCTTCACTTTAGAACCTGTTCAACGTTGAAAGACGGTATCAATAGAGAAGATGCCTGTGCAAAACTCCAATTCACGCCTATGTTTGTTCAGGCCAGACGACGACTTGTTCATGAACCTGTCCGCGACACAGGCACCAGGCCCCATCGAAAACCGATTTTGAGAAAGGGTGTAATATTAGCCGAAGCATCACTCCTCTCTTGTACGCCTGCTATAAGCTGAGGTATCATAGCCTTTTGTCGGTGACTCCCGCGCTGGCGACGCTTTCCGCTGTGGATGCGGCGGAATCAATTTATCGTGACACGGAGAGGTGGCCGAGTGGCCGAAGGCAACGGTTTGCTAAACCGTCGTAGGGACAAAAAA
The DNA here is from genome assembly GCA_030444405.1 of Nitrospira sp. Lineage (GTDB taxonomy): Bacteria > Nitrospirota > Nitrospiria > Nitrospirales > Nitrospiraceae > Nitrospira_D. Next base: position 4,433 of record JARFPM010000059.1, on the reverse strand, counting down.
GCATAGAACCTCACCTCGCGCTGACCGTACCTAATCAGTGAGATTTCTGTTGTGAGATCGAAAAACCTATCGTATTCTTACCCGCCACATTAGCCATAGCCCCTCACAAGAAAGGACTTCTATTCCATGAGAATTCGTCTATTGTACTTTGCCATAGGACTTCTCCTTCTCACGACCCCGCTCTTGGCTGCCTCACCAGATCCGGTCAATGATGACCAGAAAACCTTGTATGCCCTTGGGTTGGCCATTAGTCAATCTTTAGGAACCTTTTCCCTCAGCGAGACGGAACTTGAGATGGTCAAGAATGGCATCACCGACGGAGTACTGAAGCGCCCGCAAAAAGTCGACCTCCAAACGTTTGGGCCCAAGATCCAACAATTGCAACAGGCTCGATTGACGGTCGCAGCTGAGAGTGAGAAGAAGGCAGGCGCTGCGTATACGGCAAAAGCGGCTTCGGAAAAAGGGGCGACAAAGACGGAGTCAGGGATCGTCATCACCACCATCAAGCCTGGCACCGGAGCCACACCCAAAGCAACGGATACCGTCAAGGTCCATTACCATGGAACCTTGACCGATGGGACGGTATTCGATAGTTCCATCAAGCGAGGGGAGCCAGCGACATTTCCGCTGAACAAGGTCATTAAGTGTTGGACAGAGGGAGTTCAACTAATCAAGGTCGGAGGGAAGAGCCGGCTGGTGTGCCCATCCAATCTGGCCTATGGCGATGCAGGTTCACCGCCTGTCATCAAGCCGGGCTCGACCTTAGTCTTTGAGGTAGAGCTCCTCGAAATCGTCAACAATTAGACACCTTCTTTGCCGCCTCTCGTAAAGAGGCGGCAACGCTATTCAATCCCTTGACACGTGCCGAACCTCAGGGTGGCCACCTTCTCCATGAATCTGATCGTGGAACCATTGTGAGCGAGACGGCCTCCACGAATCGCGGAGACGCCGCGCCTCCTTCGCCCCTACGCTGGTTGATTCTCGCGCTTCTGTTTGCGATCAGCGTCGTTACCTACATCGATCGGGTCAACATTTCGGTCACCGCACGCCACATGATGCCGGCGTTTGGACTTACCGAGCAGGAGATGGGAATTATTTTTTCCGCATTCGTCATCGGTTATGCCTTATTCCAGGTACCTGGTGGATGGCTCGGTGATCGCTGGGGTATCCGCGTCGTCCTCATGATGGCACTGATCTGGTGGTCCTGCTTTACCGCCTGGACCGCCATTGCCGCTACGTCTTTCTTGGCCGCGCCGCTCGGAATCGTCGGTGCACTGGCCCTAGTCAGATTTCTTCTCGGTGTCGGAGAGGCAGCGGCATTACCAACCTTTAACCGCGCTGTGACCGACTGGCTTCCGACCCATGAGCGCGGGCTTGGCATCGGCATCGCGATCGGCGGGATCGGGATCGGTGCGGCGATCACCCCACCCGTAACGGCTTGGATCATGGTTAACTATGGCTGGCAATCCGCCTTTTATCTTTCAGGAGGGATAGGGTTTGGCCTCGCAGTCATCTGGTGGTGCTTGGCCGCCGATCGTCCATCGCATCACCCATGGCACACTCATCACGAAGTAACACCGTCCACAACTCCAGCTCTTCCAATACGTCCTTCGATTCCTTGGGCTGCCCTACGAAACACGCCGAGCGTTTGGTGGCTGATGCTGAGTTATGGATGCCTGGGCTATGTCGCCTATGTCTACATGTCCTGGTTCTATCTCTACCTCGTCAATGAGCGTGGCTTCAGTATTCTCCGAGGTGGATTATTTGCTGCCGCCCCCTTCCTTGCAATCCTTGTCTCATGCCCTCTTGGCGGATGGGTTACTGATCGATTAGCCATGAGGCGTGGCGTCAACCGGGGCCGCCAGATCGTGGGTATGACCGGGATGGGGCTGGCCGCCGGTTCCATCGCACTTGGTGCGGCCGCGGAATCCCCCTACCTCGCCCTTGCCAGCCTGTCACTGGGCGCTGGATGGCTTTACTTCACGATCGGAGCCTATTGGTCCTCGACGAGCGATCTGTCACCGACTCATGCTGGCAGCCTCTCGGGTCTCATGAATATGGGCGCTAATCTCGGCGGGGCAATTTCACCAACCCTCACGCCATGGCTCGCCCAACAGTGGGGTTGGGGCGCCTCTCTGGGCCTTGCTGCCTTCATTTCTCTAATCGGTGGGATCATGTGGTTGCGCATCAGGCCTGGAGATGGACTCAGGCAATGTTGAACGTTGACTTGTGAGTCTTTAGTCTTTGGTCTAGGGGTTCTAACACCAATCATTCACAACTCACCACTCACCACTGAGGACTGACGAGAGCCTTGCCTCTCAAAAGACCGCCTTGTTACATTCATAGCGATGACACTCGAGTTCCGAAAGAAAGATCCCCGGGTGACGATCGTCACGAGATTCGGTGAGATCAAGATTCGCTTCTACTCAGACGCAGCACCACGCCATGTGGAGAACCTCATCAATCTCGTCAAGATGGGGTTCTATGACGGCACCACGTTTCATCGTGTGGTACCCGGGTTCATCATTCAGGGTGGTGATCCATTGAGTAAATCTCCCGACCGTATGCTCCATGGCACGGGCGGACCAGGATACTTTCTTTCCCCCGAGCCGAACGACCATCCACACAAGCGCGGCGCAGTATCCATGGCGAAAATGCCACGTGAGAGCAATAGCACGCGCGACTTTAACGACAACGGCTCCCAGTTTTTTATCTGCGTAGGAGAGAACAGCGGTTTGGATCGGCGCTACACAGTGTTTGGAGAAGTCTTTCGTGGGATCGAAGTTGTCGACAAGATTGTCGGTGTCCCTCGCGACGAGCGCGACAACCCACTCGATCCGATCAGGATCACGATGACCCTGAAGGAGTAGGCGATCAGGCGTCAGTGCGGCATTCCTATGGGTGAGGAGACCAATCATGTGAAAGGTGCCATCCTCTCGGCGTCAGATTCTGAATCCATCCGACTAGCAGGCAAGCTCATCAGAACAGGTGGACTCGTCGCGTTTCCAACCGAAACGGTCTATGGACTCGGCTGCGACGCGATGAATGCTGACGCAGCAGCGAAGGTCTTCGAAGCCAAGCAACGTCCTCAGTTCGATCCACTCATTGTCCATATCGCTGATCTCAAGCAGTTGGATGTTGTGGTTGGATCCCTGCCTACTCTGGGTCAACGTCTCATGGACGCCTTCTGGCCCGGTCCACTGACATTGGTGTTGCCAAAACAGCCGGCCATCCCAGATCTCATCACAGCCGGGCTCTCAACGGTTGCGGTTAGAATGCCGAACCATCCGGTGGCGCAGGCTCTTATTCGAGAGGCAGGCACCCCGATCGCAGCACCCAGCGCCAATCCCTTTGGCTATGTCAGCCCCACGACTGCTCAGCACGTTGCTGATGGACTTGGATACAACGTGGATCTCATACTCGATGGCGGACCATGTCCGGTTGGAGTCGAATCGACGATTGTTTCACTGGCAGGACCACAGCCCGAATTGTTGCGCCCAGGCAGCATCACCATCGAACAACTCAGCACCGTCATCGGCGCTATTCGTCGGGCGTCCTCCGTGAATCAAAAGCCAATCGCGCCCGGTCAATTGTCACGCCACTACGCAACGCAAACGCAACTGAGAATCTTAGCCTCAGTTGGAGCAAGGCCTGTCCTCAAAGATAACGAGCGCGCGGGCTTACTGATTTACTCGCAAGCAAGAGATTCCGACAATCGGTTTGCAGCTCTTGAAGTGCTGTCTCGGACCGGAGATCTGAGGGAAGCAGCACGTCACCTGTTTGCAGCGCTGCGGAGGCTGGATTCCCTTGGTCTTGATAGAATCTATGTGGAACCTTGCAAGGAAGAAGGGCTTGGGGTTGCAATCATGGATCGCTTGCGCCGTTGCGCGACGCCGTAATGCAGACTTATTCATCGGTGTCGCGCCCCTCGTTGAGACGATATTCACCACTACTTGGGAATCCAGAGGGCTTTCACCGACGCTGCGTATTCGTAACCTACTTATTCCGACATCAATATCGCCCTTTCGGAGCGATGACCGCCGAGGTGAGATCACGATAGAGCCGGTGAAACGCTTCTGTGCTTAGTTCGGAGTCCTGTAGTTTTGCCAAAGTTTCTTGATTAATAGGATACTCAACGGTGTCGTCATAATTGGAGGAAGCAATTGTGATAAACCTAGGAGGAAACAATCGCTCCGGTAATAGAATACCGACTCCTAGGTTGTACTTGAGCGCCAATCGGATCGCCTCTCTTGCTTTATCGGCCGGTACATCATGCCCCAATCCGATATTCTGCGGTGGTTGCCCCATTCGGGCAAACTGAAAATGCGCATTGACGAGTCCTGCTCGAGCAAATTCCTCTTTGATCTCCGCTTCACGAGCTCGATATTGAGTAGCAAGCACCACCTCAACACGGCTCACCGCCGGCGCCGACG
>JARFPM010000058.1 GCA_030444405.1 Nitrospira sp. | reverse complement strand
GACGTGAGCGGTGAGAGAAACCTCAACTTTACCGATACGTCTCCGGCAGATGCCACCAGAAATGGCCTGCCCAGCTATCTCTCAGCTAGCCAGAATACGTTCTTTCGCTACAATGGCGCGGCGGTAGCTGATGGAAACCGTATACGTGTGTCGCCCCAAGCCTACTATTACATCGGATCTTTTGGAATCATCAGTGAATATGAACAAGTCATTCAAGACGTCAGTTTATCGACTGGTGGTTCTCCTCCTGGGGGTGGAGCCGGCTCCGACACCGTGATCACACCCAATACCCGCAAAACGCTGCACCATCAGGCGTGGCAGGTCGCGGTATCTTATCTCTTAACCGGTGAAAAGGCTTCATTTAGGAGTGTCAAACCCAGAAACAATTTTGATTTCGGGAAAGGATGGGGCGCGTGGGAGGTTGTAGGGCGGTATCACGAAATCGTCCTTGATCCAGACACATTCAAGAATCCGGCAGGCACAGCCTACACCGGTGGTTACGCGAATCTTTCGGAAAGTGCACAACGCGCGCGCTCCTGGGAGGTCGGTGTGAATTGGTATCTGAATCAAAATCTGAGATTCGCACTGAACTATACGGAAACAAGATTTAACGGTGGTGCAGGAGACGGCATTCAACCGATCAATGCAGCCGGAACCAATGTTCAAGATCGTCCGGCCGAAAAAACGTTGTTTACCAGGTTTCAGATCGCATTTTGATCGCCAGAATGGCCACTGAATCAGAAGCAAAGGAAAGGAATAGAAGATGAAGTCTCTCCGAACGATGCTCATGGTGTTGAGTGCTCTGCTCGTCGTGGTCAACCCACTTGCCGTGCATGCCGAGGAAATCACGCTGCTGAATGTGTCGTATGATCCGACGCGGGAGTTGTATCAGGAGTTCAACGCGGCCTTTGCGAAGTATTGGCAGAGGGAAAAAGGTCAAACAGTTGTCGTCAAGCAATCGCATGGAGGCTCGGGCAAGCAGGCGCGGGCCGTGATCGATGGCCTCGATGCGGACGTCGTCACGCTGGCCTTGGCCTACGATATCGATGCCATCTCCGAGAAAGCCAAGTTGATTCCCCGCAACTGGCAGAGTCGCCTTCCCCACAACAGCGCTCCCTATACCTCGACCATCGTGTTCTTAGTCCGAAAAGGCAATCCCAAAGGTATTCGGGATTGGGATGATCTCGTGAAGCCAGGAGTCGCCATTATACCCGCAAATCCAAAAACGTCAGGAGCAGCGCGCTGGGCCTACTTATCGGCCTGGGGCTATGCCTTGAAGAAGTACGGCAATGATGAATCGAAAGCCAAGGACTTCATCGGAAAGTTTTACGCCAATGTGCCGGTGTTTGACACCGGTGCGCGTGGGGCCACCACGACATTCGTCGAACGGGGGATCGGGGACGTGTTGGTTGGATGGGAGAATGAGGCGTATCTTGCGCTCAAGGAACTTGGCGCGGGGAAATTCGAGATTGTGACTCCATCGATCAGCATTCTGGCTGAACCGACGGTCTCGCTGGTTGACGGGGTGGTGAAGAGAAGAGGCACGGAGCCTGTCGCGCAGGCCTATCTCCAATATCTCTATTCCGATGAAGGCCAAGAGCTCGCAGCCAAGCATTTCTACCGCCCTCGTGCCGAAGCCGTGGCGGCAAAGTACGCCGGTCAATTCGCGAAGTTGAAATTGTTCACGATCGACGAAGTCTTTGGAGGATGGCAAAAGGCGCAACAGACGCATTTTGCGGACGGCGGCGTGTTTGATGAAATCTACAAACCGCAATAGGTAGTCTGCCGAATGCGAGGTTTATAAGAGGGACACCATGAAGCTACTGATTGTAGGGGGCGACTCTGCAGAGGTCTTCCGGCAACAAACGACCGGCAGGGCGAGTCTGGTGGAACATTGGTCCGGACGGAAGCACCGTGATCTTGTCCGGACCATTCCGAAGGCTACAGAAGCGATCGTCGTCGTGCTGGATCGAGTCAGTCATGCGCTCGCGAAGCGGGTGCGGGGGGAGGCCTCGCGTCGTGGGCTTCCTGTCTATTTCCTGAAGAGAGGCCGACAGATGGACGCCGACTCTCGTCCTGATTCAGCCTGTTTTGATGTTCAGCGCTATGGGAGGGGTTCGATCGATGGGTAATCCAATCGAAAGAATTCCACACATCGGCATCGTTGCCGGAACGGCGGAGGGGGCAGCTCTTTGTTACCGGACCTTGTGTCTAGAGGCGGAGAGCGTGATGGGGCGTCGACATGCCCATCCTGAAGTGACGCTCCATTCGTTCTCACTTCACCGGTACATGGATGCGATCGATCAGGACAATTGGGAAGGAGTGGCTGTTCTGATGTCTCAGTCGTCAGCCAAACTGACACAAGTCGGTGCCGACGTGATTATTTGCCCGAACAATACGTTGCACAAAGCCTTTAGCCTGGTGGAATCATCGGTTCCCTGGATTCATATCGCGAAACCAGTATTGAGAGAGGTGGTAGCCCACCGGTGGCGTCGAGTGGGAATTCTCGGCACTCAGACGGTGATGGAAGGATCGATCTATTCGGAGCCACTACACCAATCCAATATCGACCTCATCGTTCCTGAGCGGGAAGCTCGGGCTCGAATTCAGCACATCATTCGGCATGAATTGATTGCAGGAGTTCGCACAGTAAAATCAGCGATGTTCGTCCAAGAGGTGATTGCGGAGATGGCGCTCAATGGGGCAGAGGCAGTGATCCTTGCCTGCACGGAATTACCACTGCTCATGGCCGGGTATCCGGAGGCCGTTTCGCTGCTGGACTCCACGCGTCTGCTGTCTCGATCAGCGCTGCGTTACCGGGTGCAAGAGGAGAGGCATTCCGAGGGGAAGTACCTCGTCGATCGTCGAGTCGTGATAAGCGCGCAGGAAAGAATGGTCTAAGCTGAAATGCTGATCTTCGACGGAGAAGCGAATAACTACTGCGGTGGTTCGATACGCGTGGAAGACCTCCCGAGCCTAACAAGGATGTGAATCTCATGCACCTCGTCTTGAAACAACCCAGCGTCCTCCCAGGATTCGGCCTGACTCTGGGGTTTACTCTCTTTTATTTTAGTCTCATCGTATTGATCCCACTTAGCGGGCTCTTTGTGAAGACCAGTAGCATGTCGTGGGAACAGTTTTGGGACATCGTCACTAACCCACGGGCGATTGCCTCTTACCAACTGACGTTCGGTGCTTCGTTGGCTGGAGCCCTCATCAATGGAGTTTTTGGGTCGATCATCGCGTGGGTGTTGGTTCGGTACCGCTTTCCTGGCCGTTCTCTCGTTGATGCACTCGTAGACCTGCCGTTTGCTCTACCCACTGCAGTCGCCGGCATTACACTCACCTCGATCTATGCATCGAATGGATGGATCGGACGTTATCTCGAACCATTGGGCATCAAGGTGGCTTTCACCCCGCTGGGTGTGCTGGTCGCATTGACCTTCATTGGATTGCCGTTCGTCGTCCGCACCGTCCAGCCGGTGTTGCAAGATTTGGATAAAGAAGTTGAAGAGGCCGCCACCACGTTGGGGGCCAACCGATGGCAAACGTTTCGAGCGGTCATCGTGCCGGAACTGTGGCCGGCGCTCCTCACGGGAATTGCCATGGCTTTCGCCCGTGCCGTCGGGGAATATGGATCGGTCATTTTCATCGCGGGCAATATGCCGATGAAATCTGAAATCACCCCGCTCCTCATCATGACCAAATTAGAGCAGTACGACTATGCGGGAGCCACTACGCTCGGTGTGGTCATGCTGGTGACGTCGTTCGTGCTTGCTTTGATGATCAATATTCTTCAGTGGTGGAGCGGCGCTCGCCACATGAATCAATAGGAACCTATGAACTCTGTCACGATTGCCACAGATACGGACCTGCAGTGGAAAGATTCTCTCACGACCGAGAGCTCGCTCGTCCGTTGGGTACTGATTGGTACTGCGTTCTTGTACTTAACGCTCTTCCTGTTCGTTCCTCTTATTGCCATTTTTACCGAGGCCTTAAAACACGGATTATCAAGCTACGTCGATTCGTTTCTCAATGACGATGCTCTTGCTGCTATTCGGTTAACTCTCCTGGTAGCGGCCGTGGCCGTGCCGATGAACGCCCTGTTCGGGGTGGCCGCGGCCTGGGCCATTGCGAAATTCGAATTTGTCGGTAAGCAGGCTCTCATTACCCTGATTGATATGCCTTTGGCCGTCTCGCCGGTCATCTCCGGTTTAATTTACGTGCTGCTCTTCGGAGCACAAAGTTGGCTGGGTCCGTGGCTGGCCGAACATGACATCAAAATCATTTTTGCTTTGCCCGGTATCGTGCTCGCCACGATCTTTGTCACGGTCCCGTTTGTCGCACGTGAGCTCATCCCGTTGATGCAATCGCAAGGGCGGGAAGAAGAGGAAGCGGCTATCACACTGGGGGCCTCGGGCTGGCAGACGTTTACGCGTGTCACGCTGCCGAACATCAAATGGAGCCTCTTGTATGGGGTGATCCTGTGCAATGCGCGCGCGATGGGGGAATTCGGCGCAGTGTCGGTCGTCTCCGGTCATATTCGAGGGCTGACCAACACGATGCCGTTGCATGTGGAAATTCTCTACAATGAGTACAACGCCGTATCGGCGTTCGGCGTTGCCTCGCTCCTAACCTTGCTGGCAATCGTGACGCTTTCGGCGAAAGCGCTGATCGAACGGAAAGCCGCCTCTCACAATCGACGAAACATTCAAGCGTAACGACGCGTGGTGGCTTATCTAACTCGGGAGTTCAACATGAGTATTCAAGTCGATCATGTCACCAAACGATTCGGGGCCTTTACGGTGCTGAACGACGTCAACCTGCATGTGCGGGAAGGTGAACTGGTGGCCCTCCTCGGTCCCTCTGGGTGCGGGAAGACCACGTTGCTGCGAATTTTGGCTGGACTGGAACGCCCCGATCAAGGACGCATCTTTCTACAGGGCAAGGAAGTGACGGACCAGCGGATCAGCGAACGTCGGGTGGGATTCGTCTTCCAGCATTACGCGTTGTTCCGCCATATGACTGTCGCGGACAATGTCGCATTTGGGCTGAATGTACTGCCTCGGGCCCAGCGGCCTTCATCTGCTCGGATACAGGAAAAAGTCCATGATTTGCTCGGACTCGTTCACTTGCAAGCGATGGCCGATCGCTATCCCAGCCAACTGTCCGGTGGGCAGCGACAACGTGTGGCATTGGCCAGGGCGCTGGCCGTGGAACCGAAGCTCCTGTTGCTGGATGAGCCTTTTGGAGCCTTGGATGCGAAGGTCCGTAAAGAGCTCCGCCGCTGGCTCCGGCGTCTCCATGACGACTTGCATATTACAAGTATTTTAGTGACACACGATCAAGAGGAAGCTCTCGAGGCAGCTCATCGCGTCGTCGTGATGCACCAGGGGAATATCGAACAGGTCGGTACGCCGGATGAAGTCTATGAACATCCGGCGACTCCGTTCGTGTATCAGTTCCTCGGCGATGTCAATGTGTTCCACGGACGCATGTCCCAGGACCGTTTTTTGGACAAAGAAGCCGGTGAGCCAGTGTATTCCAATGCAGATCCTTTCGATCATAGGGAAGTGACGTTTGTGCGGCCTCATGATCTAGAGCTCAGTACGACTCGAACCATACCGACACAGCTCGAAGCGACTGTGCAGTTCGTCAATGCTGCGGGCGCCCGAGTTCATCTGGAATTAGAGTCCAATGAATCGCCTGGACTGATCGCGGTGGAGCTGACGAAAGAACGCTATCGCGAGTTGAAGATACAACAAGGCGATGTGGTCTTTGTACACCCGAAACAACTGCATGTATTCAAAATGCCGAGTCCCGGTCTGTGAAGCGGTGCTGATGCATCGGCAGGGAACAACCCTTCCGCTCATTACACATCAATGGAGGTTATATATGAATTCAATGTCTCGGGTTATGGCAGTTCTCGTGCTCGCGGTCGTCGGCCTAGTGGGTTGCGCACACGAAGGGCACTCGGGGGCAGGCACCAATCCTCACAGTGCGGCCGACCTCGAGGCTGTCATGCGTGACCTGTGGTCAGGACGCAACTTTTGGATTCGGAATGTCGTCTTGGACCATACGACGAACAATCGCAAAGCGCTGGATTTTGCCGAGAAGGCAGTGCAGGCCAACGCAACAAAGATTGCGAACGTGTTTACACCATTCTACGGCGAATCGGCGAGTGAGCAGCTCATTATCTTACTGGGCAAGAACTATGGCGCGATCAAAGGCTATTCCGAGGCCACTGTGGCCGGAAGTAAGAGCCGGCAGGATGCGGCCCTGGCCGACTATGCCTCGAATACCGACGAGATCGCTGCATTCTTCAATGGGGTCAATCGCTATCTCCCGAAGGACACTGTCCGAGGTCTGTTCGCTGCTCATGGAGCTGACCATGTTGAACTCATCAACGAGCTGCACGAGGAAGATTACGGTCACGAGGCGGAAACGTGGCAGGTGATGCAGCAACATGCCTATGCGATTGCCGATGCGCTGACGACAGCACTGGAGAAACAGTTTCCAGCCAAGTTTCGAAATGGTCATGTTCAATGACGAGCAAATGTCCAGCCCCTTGAGTGTGAAGCCATGATCCAAATCAGTTCCCGATTCGCCGATGTCGGTCAGCAGCCGTCATCAGTGAGTAATTACAATCCAGTAAGGCCGAGAAATTCTCGGCATGCCAGGCAGAGTGATGCAATAGCGAAACTGAGAATCCGGCTCAAGCGATGAATACGCTCGAGACCTTCCTGTGTTGGTCGATAGCGATAGTCGTGACGTTCTCCTCAACTACATAGATGAGAACTGCTATGCCGGCCACTGCAAATAGCAAGTTAACTTGTCCGGTTGATAGCGCACACGATCGTTCCGGTTCCTCTCTCGCAACAGTGGCCCTCACATAGTGAACCGGTCGGCGCTTCTCCCTTCACAGGGAAGGGCGAATTACGCTCACTGAGAGTTGCCCAACTGAGTAGTGTGGGTCGTGGTACGGAAGACATTCACGGCTGAGTTTCGAAATTCAGTTCGAGAGCATTCCGCATGACTGAGCGAAGTGGAATTGACCAAGAATCGTAGGTTGTGATGTGGCTGAACTGAACACAATAACGCTAGGATTTACGGCGCGAACTCAATTGCACACGTGCGCTACTCACTATGGTGCGGGGCGGCCGATGCGGTGGGCATGGAGGCCGAGATACATCCCTCTATGAACTCAACCTTGCATTGCCATGAGGCGGATGCAGCGTTGACGCGTTTGATGACATCCGCTGCGGTCACGGTGCCGGCGGTAATGTCTACGAGGACATGGTTCGGGACACGGTTGAAGTACACGCCGGTTACGCCAGGAATGGCCTGTAAAACCGCGTTCAGCTCCGCTTCCTTGCCGCCACAGCCGGATCCGCTGAGCGTCAGGGGAAGTCGTTCTTTGGTGGGTGGGTTTGCCGAAGCCGGCAGGGAAACGGAAAGGCTTGCGATCAGAAGTACGGCCGGGACAGCTTGTTGGCGCCAAAGTTGTTGCATGAAATGAACTCCCAGATAAGGCTGTGTGCCCACATTAATAAAATACACGATGCGAGATAATCTTGTCGAGTTGCTACTTGGCCTGCACTAAAAAGGCTTTCGAACGGGCATTCCCGCCGCCGGCAACGACGTCGATGAATGACATGCCGGGCTGGACCTCAGGAACCGTCACTTCGATGGTCGTGTCGTTCACAAACTTGTAGTCGATCTTGGTGGGGCCGGCTGCACTGAATGCCACGCCGCGGAAGCAATCTCTTGTTCCGAAGTTCTCACCCTTGATCGTGATCGTTTGTCCTGGGCTGGCTTCGTCCGGCTCCACGCGCAAGATCTTTGGTTTTCTGCTGCTATCGCAGACGGGGTCTTTCGCAACTTTCTGTTCGTCGTGACCCTTGATCGATTCGGTGTTGTGCAGCGTGTAGCCCGCTCCCTCGACGATCACTCCCTCTTCGGCAACCGAGTCAGGGAGAGAGCCGGCGAGTCCAAACAACGAGATCACTAGGAAGGACAACAGGAATCGAGGAGACATCGTGGCCTCCTTTGAGGGGTAACTATTTGTTCGGCATCGAAACATAGATTTCTCCGATAATCGCTTGTCCAGGAGGGGAGAGCGCAAATTTTGAAAAGGCCTCAACCAGAGTGTTCGGTTCTTTTTTCGAAAGCAGCAACAGAGGACGACGGAGGCTGTAGCGGCCGTCCTTCACGGTCGGCACTTCCGGTTCCACCTTATCCATCGGCAGCAAGCGGACGGCGACGCCGTCCGACACGACCGAGAGACCCGTACTCAATGAAATATAAGCGGCTGCAGAAAGAGGCGGCAGGGTGCCGACGACAGTCTTCACCACGGCCTCATCTGCGTCGATCACTCTTGCGGAATCAGGAATTTGTCCCGCGATCCCGAGTTGAGTTTCGAAGGCTTCACGAACGTTCTGGTTACGTGGCCTGTCGATTAGGAGAATCTTGGTTTCGGGTCCGCCCAGTTCCGACCACTCTTTGATCTTTCCCGAAAAAATGTCGGCGACTTGCTGCTTGGTGACCTCTTTGGTGAAGTTTGATAAATGGACCAAAATGCCGATTCCATCCCAACCGATCTGAGTCGCCGTGAAAGCGGGCTCTTCAGCCCCTGCGACGGCAATCTGGGCCTGGCCTGTTTGGACCAATTGCAATGGTTTGGAATCCGCGTCCCACAGGATGTCGACATAGGCACGGGGATTGGCTTTTTCAAAGGCTCGCGCCAGGGCCTCGATGGTCATTTGCTCCGGTCCGTTGCCGGAAATGACCAGGCTTCCGGCTGTTTGAGCGAAGGTCTCTGTATGGGGCACAGAGACGGCCAGTCCGACGAGCATTCCGATTACGAATCGTCCCACCGTCATCGAGTCGCCCGCTCCCACCGGAGGCCGCGACCGACCTGGTATCGGCATTGGGTGCTCAAGAGGGCGATCCTTCTGTCGGCAGAGGATCTGATTCTGAGGTGACGTTCGGCGGTGGCATGTTGCGTTTGGCGTTCAGCGGCGGCAATTTGGCAAAGCGCTGCATCCGTTCCTCGTTCATGGCCTTGGCTTTCAGTTCCGTAAATCCTGGTTTGCGATCACCGACGACATTGGACGAAAACGAAGACATAAGTCGGGTGGCCTGGCGGGCCTGACAAAATGGACATTCCGTGTCTTCGGCCCTGGCATACAAGGACTGGCTGACTTCGAATTGTTTCTTGCACTGTCCACAACGGTATTCGTAGAGGGGCACGGATTTGGATCCTTTCTGTACTTTCTTACTGGGATATCAGGCAGAACTCGAATTGGGACTTGACAAGGTGATCTCTCCCAAGCGATCTTGACCGGCTCACAAGGATGCGTTTATTCTAACAATAGACGGACCTAAACTGCCAGCTTCACAGGAGGGTTTCAATGTCAGTGCTGATTCGACGGTATAAAGGCAATAACGGCATGATGCAGGAAGAGCGAATCGACGACGACGATCGAATCGAGCGTTACATGAGGCTCTTCGACAAAGACGACGTCAAGAAGTTACAAACCGGTGTGAAGGTCTTTATTGAGAAGGATGAGTGGCAACTCCTCCCATGAGCCGGTCAGGGGTTAGGGGTAAGGAGTGATCGAGTTGCGAACACTCCTTACCTCTCACGCCGTACGCCTCACCGGTTAGCATGACCTACTGGATTCACATTGCACGCGCCATCGACCGTGTGACTCTCCACCGTGACCGGTGTTCAGAGGTGCCGTCCACCGTGACCTCCAGCGATTTCTGGGAGGGGGGGTGGTTTGACTATCCGGACAAGGAACGGGCGCTCCGTGCCATGGAGCAGGCTGGAGCCAATGAACAGCGGCGGTGCCCTCTGTGCAAACCCTAGAACGAAGTGCTGAGTGCTCAGTGCTGAGATGCACAGTTCGATAGTTCACTCAGAACTCAATTCTCAGCATTCAGCACTGTGTCATTTATGCCGCGACTTGCCCTTCTACTGACCACGGTCATCTGGGGTGCCACATTTCCCGCTACCAAAGCAGCGCTTGAGCAAATCCCTCCACTGTCCTTCTTGTTGCTTCGTTTCTTCCTGGGCACTCTGCTGATCTTGCTGTGGTTTGCAATGAGTCGCCGTCAACTACATCATGATCGTGGCCTGCTGATGGCGAGCGCACTCACCACGGTCTTTCTCTTTTTTGGGTATCTTTTGCAAACTGTGGGGCTTCAGCATACCAGTGCATCCAATTCAGCATTTCTGACGGCGTTGTACGTGGTCTTTGTGCCGATGATTCTGATGCGAATCGACAGGCGGGTGGTGTTCGCTACGACGATTGCGGTGGTCGGGCTCTGGCTATTGGTCAAGCCCGACACCTCTATGAATCCGGGAGATCTCATGACACTAGGGTGCGCCGCCGCGTTTGCCGGGCATATCATTTGTCTGGAGCGGTTCACACGTCAATTCGAGGCGCCATCATTGATGGTGTGGCAGATGGTGGCGATGACGGTGCTGTTTCTTCCGGCTCCGTGGTTGGAGGAGACGACTGTAAGCGCCTTTTCGCCCACAGCTGTCTTGCTGATCGGTCTTGGCGTTACGGGGGTTCTGGCGACACTGGCTTTTGCCGTCCAGATGTGGGCACAGAAGCAGGTGCCTGCGCAGCAGGTGGCGTTATTGTTTGCGTCTGAACCTGCCTACGCCGCCTGGTTGTCCTGGTACTTTCTTGGGGAGACGTTGGATGTGCAAGGATGGATCGGGAGCGCGCTGATCCTATTGGCGGTGATGATCGGCGCGTTCGGCGGCTGATTGTTCTCAGAAGGAGGAATTGTATGGCGCAGAAGTTTGGTAATGGACGGTGGGTTCACGAAGGATTTTTGGATAACCGCGTCGATGGAATGGTTGTGGGCCAGATTGTCTTTGCCGTCATTGGGCCGGTCGATTTCTATCTGAGGGGCAATTTCAAGCCGGATATCGCAGGAGAGGTGATTCGATTCCGCAACAGCCGGTTTGAAGATGACGATATGGCCGGACAAGTCATCGGCGACATGGCGAATCCGCAGGTCGGAACAGTGAATCTTATCTCGCTGGATCCACACCCGAACCTGGAGCCGCATCCCTACGTCGAGTGGTTTACGCTCACAAAGGACCACTATCGTTTCGAGCTGAGTCCTGGTGATGCCTGGGTGCTGTCCGATGAGGAGCGGAAGGCGATCGATGGGGAAAGCCGACGAATTCGGGAGGCCTTGGCCGATCAGGTCACCGATCGGCCAAGGCATGATGCAAATTCAGATTGGGTCTAGGGAGGGGTCAGCTCAAGTTGAGGTTGAGGCGCTGGAAGTTCGGCTGCTTTTACGGCTGCCCCAATCTTCTTTTTGAGCACGCTGCGGTCGGAATCCTGTTTGGTTTTTCCGTCACGCACATACCCTGGGACACCACGGATATCCCAAACCAATCCCATCCACTCAAGTCCTTTCAGGCAGTAATAGGTCATATCGATTTCCCACCAATAGAAGCCTTGTCTTGTCGCGGCTGGATAATAGTGGTGGTTATTGTGCCAGCCTTCTCCCATGGTAATCAGGGCCAGGAAGAAGTTGTTTCGGCTGTCGTCACCGGTCTCGTACCGCTGTGAACCATAGACGTGGGACAAGGAATTGATGGTGCAGGTTCCATGAAACAGCGCTACGGTCGAAATAAAAAATCCCCAGATCAGCATCTGGGGGCCGTTGGTGCCGAGCCCGGGGGCATAGGCTTCGAGTAACTTGCCCAGTCCAAACATCCCGAAACCGGTAATGGTGGGGACGAGCACGTCGAATCGATCAAGAAACCGTAGCTCCGGAAACTTTGCAAAATCAGCAATGCTCTTCAGTCGCGGTGCGTAAAAAGTCTGGGACATAATCCAGCCCATGTGCGACCAGAGAAATCCTCCCTGGCGTGGAGAGTGCACATCTTCCGGTGTATCGGAATAAATGTGGTGATGGCGATGATGGCCCGCCCACCACAAGGGACCACGTTGTGCGCAGGTACCACCCAACAGGGCAAAGAGAAACTGGACAGTCCGGGAGGTCTTGAACGTCCGATGCGAGAAGTAGCGATGGTACCATCCGGTGATTGCGAACATACGGACATAATAAAAGGCAACCGTGACGGCGACCGCGGTCCAACTCCAGCCTACCCAAATGACTCCCAAACACATCAGATGTACGGCAAGGAAGGGAATGCTGCGAATCCAGTCTACCTTGGGAGGTCCCTCCACTTTCGTGTGTTCAAGGCCTGCCCAGGAATCAAACCAGCGCAGAAAGGAATACCAGGCATCCGGAGCTTTGGTCGAGCTGATCGTTTGCACATCGGACATACAATTCTCCTCTAGGTCAGGGGATTCGGCAACGTCACTGTGGTAGGAGACAGGGGAGCCGGGGTCCCAATTAAGCTGATTGATCGTGCAGCAATAGGCTAGCACATCATTATACATAGAATATCAGGAAAGTGAAATCTGATTTTTGCGCGGCACCGCCGGTTTTATTCGGACAGGCGTCTGCTGTCTATTCACTTAGACATTCCGGAATAGAGCGAACGGTTGCCGGCCTGTTTGACAGGGCTCCTCGTGCGTCTCTAGAATGCCGCTACGATGAACGATCGATTTCTCAGAGCCTGTCGCCGAGAACCAGTCGATTGCACGCCCGTGTGGTTTATGCGCCAGGCCGGACGCTACATGTCCGAGTATCGAACCTTGCGTGCAAAACATTCGATCCTCGAAATGTGCAAGACGCCAGAATTGGCGGCTCAAGTTACCCTCCAGCCGATTGACCGGTTCCCGTTGGATGCCGCCATTATTTTTGCCGACATTTTGCTGCCGTTGGAACCAATGGGAATCAGCCTCGAGTTTGCCGCGGGGGAAGGGCCCGTCATCCACAATCCGGTGCGCGACCGAGCGGCGGTGGATCAGCTGAAAGTGATAGACGGCGATGAACTGGAATATGTGGCCGAGGCCATCCGCCAAGCGAGACGCGCCCTCGACGGACGAGTACCGTTGATCGGCTTTGCCGGAGCCCCTTTCACGCTTGCAAGCTATGCCATTGAGGGCGGAGGCTCCCGCAACTATCTGCACACCAAGCAGATGATGTATGGCGATCCCACTGCCTGGCATCGCCTCATGGACAAGTTTGCGCGTGTGCTTACCGGGTATCTCAGGCGACAGATCAAAGCGGGAGCTCAGGCAATTCAGCTCTTTGATAGCTGGGTCGGCTGTCTTTCGGCCGGCGACTATGCAGAATATGTCATGCCGCACGTCCAGCGGATTTTCGATGGGCTCAAGCGGGAAGGTGTCCCGATGATTCATTTCGGTACCGGCACGACGGCCATTCTGCGGCAGATGCGTGAGGCAGGTGGCGATGTCATCGGGGTCGACTGGCGGGTTCATCTTGACGAGGCCTGGACCATGATCGGGCATGATCGCGCCGTGCAGGGCAACCTGGACCCGCTCGTGCTGTTTGCGCCGCTCCATGAAATCGAACGCCGTGTGGAGGATATCTTGCGACGAGCCGGGGGGCGTCCAGGGCATATCTTCAACCTTGGGCACGGCATACTGCCTACGACGCCGGTTGATCACGTGGCCGCGACGATCAACATGGTGCACAAGCTCAGCCAACACTAGGACGCATTAACCATCAATCTTCATGCGTCAAACGAGAAAAGAAGTACACGATTGACGCGTGACTGTTGACCAATGACGAGGAGGGACGTGTCTACACCAAAACGTCATACCGCTGTTCTGCTCATGGCCATGGGTGGGCCAGATTGTCTGGAGAACGTCGAGCCATTTTTGCGTGATGTTCGCGGTGGCCGACCGACGCCGCCGGAGCTGGTGGAAGAGATTCGTGAACGGTACAGAGCGACGGGGGGCAAATCGCCGGCTGTCGGCATCACGCAGGAAGTCGCGAAGAAATTGGAGCGGAGATTGAATGTAGCGGATGACAGCCGCTACAAAGTGTACGTCGGGTTACGGCATTGGCATCCTTTCATCAAAGAAACGTATGCCGAGCTGTTGAAAGAATCTCCGGAACAGATCATCGGGGTCTGCATGGCCCCGCAACAGTCCTCCTTGAGTACCGGAGCCTATCGGAAAAAAGTGGAAGAGGCCCGTGCCGAGTTGGGTGATCGGACAGAGGTGACCTATGTCGGCAGTTGGAACCGGCACCCTCGACTCATTGCGGCGATTGTGGACAACATTCAGCAGGGTCTGCTCGCGTTTCCTGCCGATGTGCGAGCAACCGTACCGGTGCTGTTTACGGCCCACAGTTTACCGGAACGGATCGTGGCCATGAAGGATCCCTATCCGGATGAGGTGAAGGGAACGGTCGAGGCGGTGACTCAGCTTCTGGGCAACCAACCAACCTATTTCGCGTATCAAAGTCAGGGGCGATCAAGCGAACCGTGGCTGGGACCCACCGTGGAATCGATGTTGGAAACCATTCAGCTGGCGGGACACCGGCATGTGCTGGTGGCGCCCATTGGGTTTATCTGTGACCATGTGGAGACACTCTTTGATATCGACATCGAACTCAAGCAGCTGGCGGTGAGCAAAGGCATACACCTCGAGCGCATGGCCATGCTGAACGACTCTCTTCCACTCATCGAGACGTTACGTGACGTCTTGGCGGCACACGAATCATCTTCCTGCATTCCGTCGTGACTCGACCGCGCACAGTTGTGATTGTGGGTGGCGGTATTTCCGGTCTGGCCACCGCATTTTCGCTGCATGAGAAAGCCTCCAAAGCAGGCCTTTCTATCCGCTGCACCATTCTCGAATCCGACACATCCTGGGGAGGAAAGATCGTCACGCACCGGATCGGCGAGATTGTGACTGAAGCCGGACCCGACTCCTTCCTTTCCCAAAAACAGGCCGGCCTCGATCTCTGTATGAAGCTTGGCCTCGCGGATCAACTCATCAATACTAATGAGACAGGCAAGAAGGCCTGTGTGCTGTATGGAGGGCGGCTGCATGACTTGCCCGAGGGATTGCTCTCTTTCGTGCCGAAGCAACTGGGGCCCTTCTTTCGGAGTGGTCTGCTCTCCTGGACGGGTTTGGCTCGTATGGGGCTGGAGTTCGCTGTTCCCCCGGGCCCTTCAACGGGCGATGAATCGTTGGCCGCCTTTCTTTGCCGTCGGTTTGGGGCGCAAGCGTATGAGCGAGTCTTGGAACCGCTGATGGCGGGAATCTATGCGGGAAACGCCGAGCAGATGAGCCTGCGAGCCACGTTCCCGCGGTTCTTTGAACTCGAACAACAGCATGGCAGTGTCGTTCGTGGCATGATGGCCGCCAAGAAAGCCGCCTCACCGGTTTCGACCGCTCAACCAAGACGTACGATGTTTGTGAGCTTAAAGAATGGTCTCGGCGATTTGGTTACAGCCCTGACGACTCGGTTGACGCAGCAGGGGGTCGAACTCCGTTTGGGAGCTCGAGTTGACGCGCTCAGGGTGAGATCGCATGAGCTAGGCCGGTGGATATACGACCTCATTCTTCACGATGGATCAGCGCTTTCTGCGGAAGGTTTGGTGCTGGCCACACCCGCTTATGTTTCAGCGGAGCTGTTGCGTCCGTTGACGCCAATAGCAGGAGGGCTGCTGGACATGATTCCCTATGCGTCGACTGCTACCATTGCGATGGCGTTTCCACGGACGCTGACGAGTGCGATCGAAGGATTTGGATTTATCGTGCCGCGAAGGGAGCAACGACATTTAATCGCCGCAACATGGACGTCGCTTAAGTGGCCGCATCGCGCTCCGACGGATCAGCTGTTGGTGCGCTGTTATGTAGGTGGAGTAGGCCGGGAAGATATTCTTCAGCTAGGTGATCAGATGCTGACAGCTACAGTCAGAGAGGAACTCGCCACTGTATGCGGCATCAGAGTGGAACCAAGTTATACCGAAGTGAATCGATGGTGGAAGGCGATGCCCCAGTACACGCTCGGCCATCTGGATCGATTGGCACAACTTGATGCGGCAGTGAGCCGCTATCCTGGGCTTGTTCTTGCCGGGGCCGGTTATCACGGAGTCGGAATTCCCGACTGTATCCGCGATGGGGCGTTGGCGGCCGAGCGGGTCGTGCAGGATCTTATCGGTGGAACGAGCGTGGCGCGGCGATCTCTTGCAAGCAGAGCCCCAGGCTAACCTACAACCTTCTCCCAGTGATCGTCAGTGATACATCTACGCCCAGGGCAACGGCAGCTCGGTCGGGCCACTGGCTTCCTGACGGCTGGCCAACACCTGATAGACGTTCAGCCAGCCCTGGGAAAAGGCCAGCGATGAGCCTGCCAAATAGGTTCGCCAGACACGTAGTGTCCGCTCGCCGACCAATTGACGCGCAGCGCTTAGATGTTGTTCAAGCCGGTGCGACCAGTGTGCAAGTGTCCGTGCATAGTGCGGCCGCAGACTCTCGACGTCATAGACATCAAAGTTCTGTCTTGCCATCTCTCGGACGACCGAACGGAGATGGGGTAGTTCGGTATGCGGGAATACATGCATGTCCATAAACTCGCTTACCCCGGAGCCGACCGTGCGCCCATCGGCATCGGGTGAAGTGATGCCATGGTTCATAAACAGCCCTCGATCGCGCAACAGGCGCCGCACGGCGCCGAAGTAAACCATAAAATTCTTTAGGCCGACGTGCTCGAACATGCCGACGCTCGCCACCTTGTCGAACGTGGCTTCGCCGAAACGAGACAGGGCATCACGATAATCCAGGAGTAAGACCTCGACACGTCCGTTAAGCCCAGTTGCTCTGATACGTTCCTTCGCGAGGGCAAATTGAT
>JARFPM010000133.1 GCA_030444405.1 Nitrospira sp. | reverse complement strand
CCCGGCTGCCGCTGTACAGCCAGGCGACGTCGTTTCCGTTGGTAGCGGCGGTGGTGGGGCCGATGTTCATTCTGCCGAACGTGGGGCTCAACGAGTGGGGGCATGCGTTCTGGTTTGTGGATGAACTGTTTGCGGCGCCGTTGCATTGGGGCTTTGTGACGTTGGGCTGGTGCGGGTTGTTCGGGGCCGCGGGCGGCGTGGCGGCGCAGATCGTGAGCCGGATGTCGAATCTGGCGGACGTGATCTGGAACAATGCGCCCAAGAGCATCCTGGATCCGTTCCCCAGCCAGGTGAACCCCAACGCCAAGGCCGGGTATTAAGCGGTACTGTTAGGATCGAGTGTGAGAGGCGGCCCGGAATTCCTGCAAGGGGGTTCCGGGCCGAACTGTTTTCAAGTCTGAAATTTTGACGGTTGGGAGTCTTCCCTTGCACCTGGCAATTGTTCGCGCCTAGAATAATTGGCTGTTCAACCGGTCATTGGGTTCTGAGAGGTGATACCAGGAAGGAGGAATCATATGTCTGGCGAGCGCACTTGTCCGAGCTGCAACACTGAAAAGGCACAACGGATCAGCGACATTCTTCGTCAAACGCCGTCTAGAGAGATATTGGGTCAGCTGCCGACCTCTTATCATCCTCCGAAGGCACCTTGGGCTTATCTGCAGGGGTTTCTGCTAGCGATACCGGTGAATGCTGCGGTGACCATAAGTCTGATTTCCCCGCAGGGTTCGGAATCCCAGATGGCAATAGCCGACTTAGCCTCTTCTATTGCCTTCCTAGGGGTATGGGTGGGATATGGATCCCTGAAGACCAAGAACTTCACGCAGAAGCTAAATGAATGGAAGGATACGGTCGCGTCGAAGTTCGTCTGCCGAAAATGCAGTCATGCGTTTGAAGGGTAGATTACTCCCGAGAATGGTAGCTGTTTTCTGGATTATGTTTGCTGGAATCAGCTTCGCATATGTCGAGATGAGATGGGTACTCATCGAGGATGAATATCAAGCCCCCAGCCTTCACACGGTGCATGCCGATCCCGACGCTATAAGTCTGGATGGAAATACCGTGGTTTTACGGTAATTGAGGGACTATCGCTGGATGCAAGGGAATGCGGGGTTTGGGTGATTCGGACCAGGGCCTCATCAGTTTTTTGGCGACCGTGACTCAAGAAGAATTCCAGTGTACAGAGAAGGGGGTGCGAGTGCTTGCCTCCGCTGAATTTTCACACCACATGGGAACTGGTCAAGCCGCGGACGGCGATGTGGACCAGATTTAGTGACTCCCTATCGAACACGCCAGCATTTGAGGGACTGCGGAAGATTGCCTGCAGTCACCAGTAGTCAAGCACCATCTCTTAGTTTGCAGCTAGGTCATCTAGGCAGGCTCGTGCCGTGAGACGGTGACGGGTGATTTGATCGAAATGTTGGTGTCCCCAACGGGATTTGAACCCGTGTTACTGCCTTGAAAGGGCAATGTCCTAGGCCAGGCTAGACGATGGGGACGTGCCAGTATGGTAAGAGGACAGCACTCTTACCACACTCATAGCTGCCCTGTCACTAGGACTGCTCCACAGATTCTGGGAAGAGACGGTTCGGGAAGCCTCGCGCAAGGAACGAAAGTGGCTGAGGGGCAATCGCTAGCGAATAGGTTTATAGAACGGCAATTCCGTATCCATTGTTTTGAGTGTACGGTAGCCTTGATCTTTGGGTGAGAGAATAGGCTCGCTGATCGGCCAGAGAATCCCCAGAGTTGGATCATTCCACAAGATGCCGCGTTCATCTCTCGGCGAATAATAGGCCGTGCACTTGTACAGGAACGTTGCCGTCTCGCTCGTGACACAAAAACCATGAGCGCACCCCGGGGGAATGTACATCTGATGAAGGTTCTTACCCGATAGCTCGATCCCATACCAGTTGCCGAACGTCGGCGAGCCCTTTCGGATATCGACGACAACGTCGTAGACAGTCCCGTCAAGAGCCATGACCAGTTTCCCTTGAGCGTGTGGTTCTTGAAAATGCAGACCGCGTACCGTGTTTCGGACCGATCGTGAGCAGTTATCTTGGACGAAGTGCTCAGTGATACCCGCTTCACGGTAGCGCTGCTCGTGATACGTTTCTGTGAACCACCCTCGGTGATCCGACATGACGGACGGTTCGAGCAAGAGCACACCAGGAATGTCAATCGGCGTCACACGCACGGCATCCTCAATTCATGGTTTGGGATTGGAGTCGCAAGGAGGATGGCTAGGTGGATCGACGACCGTAGGATGGTCCGGATACAATTGCCCCAATCGATCGATCAAGGGAAGGGCTTCAGGGGTGCTGGTCATGCGAGCCTCACTCACCGGGTGGTCCCACACAAGGGTGGTAATGTTTGCATCGAGGAGGAGCGATCGGATCGTAGAAACACAGGCATCGAGCGTAAGCTCCGTTCCCCCTCGGAGATCGAGAACGCGTTCTTTGGGATTGGTGGGTGGCGGGTCGGTGTGAAGGAGGGCCCAGCAACGATCAAAGATCGTCTGTCGCAGTTGTTGCGAGACATTGATCGTTGTCAGATCCGCTGTGCAAAGTGCCGACACGAACAAAACGAACTGGAGGTCGGGCATTTCTGGATTGCGAACATCAAGAGAGGGCATGGCTACTCATTATCAGGAGAGATGTCGGGTGAGTCAACTATCGTATAATGCACATGTATGAGGAAGGACGGATATGGTGACCATCGTGCTGACCGGACAATTGCAAACCATGGATGGCGAATGTGATCTGGCATGCGAAATCGATCGCTCGATGTCCGTTCGGCAACTGATTCAGCGACAAGGAGTTCAGCTTCGGCATCTGCTGCAGCTTCTGCGGGAGAAGAAAGTGCTCGTGACCATCAATAAGAAGATCGCCAGCGAGGACTCGCTCGTTCAGGATGGGGACGCGATCCGTCTCATCGGACACGATGGGATGGGAGGCAGTGGACTTAGCCCATCGCATCCCTAATTGGTCGCCAAAAAATGGGAGCCGAGATCTGTTCAGTCTCGGCTCCCGGAAATATGGGCGAGAGGCAGCGGATGAGTGCCGACGAATTGGACCCAGCGCTGCAACAGTGCCAGAACGGGATTCTCCGTTATTTCTTACCGAGAATTGCGTCCTTGGCAGCCTTAGCGACACGGAACTTGACAACTCGCTTTGCCGGGATCTTGATTTCCTCGCCGGTCTGAGGATTGCGGCCGATGCGTGCCTTGCGGTTGGCAAGCTTGAGCTTGCCGATGCCCGGCACAGTGAAGACATTCTTGGCTTCACGATAGGCCAGGGCCGCCAGATCATCAAGAATCTGAACCGCCCCTTTCTTCGTGATGCCGGCCTTCCCGGCGAGGTAATCTGCAATCTGCGATTTCGTCATTGATTTTGCCATTCGTGAACCTCCTTGAGGGTAAGGGATAAAGTAAGTCGTTATGTCGTCTGACGCGCCCCGTGCAAACACAGCCTGGTTGGTCTTGGGTCACCGGTGTGTGTGCTTGTGCTCACATCGTGAAATCCCGCGAGAGTGTAGCCAAGAGTCGGAAGAGTGTCAACGAGAAAAACGCACGTCTGGCGTGGAGAAATGCACACACTACCCCTTGCGGTTGAAACAAATGGAAGGGTAGAGTAGGGCTAGATGGACCTTGCAAGTCGGCATAAACGGCTCTTGACCATGGAGAATATGAGTGGGTAAAGACCTTCCTATATTACCCTTAGGTGGAGCCAGCCAGGCGCCACAAGATCTTGAAGGTTTTCTCTATTCTCGAGTGTTCTGCCAAAACGAAAACTCGCCTCCGCTCCGGCTGTTGATCGATTTTCTCAAGTCCCGCGGTCAAACTCCTATTGTCCCTCCCAATCTGGAGGAAGGAGCCCTGGAGGAATGGGCTTGGGTGCAGGTGACATTGGGTTACCATCGAGAGCGTAAGCCCATCCACGTCTTTTGCGTACGTGATCGGGGCAGCTATCGAGATGTCTACGACGAGGAGAAGAGATTTTTTCTGGACCTCCTCACTGCTCATTCTGACATTGAAGCGCACCTCGCCATTGAATATGTGACTCGTTGCCGATTTATCCTGACGACGCGTATGGCGGAGAATGATGTGACGGACGAGGGCTATGATTTCAATGGGTGGATCTTGGAGTTCTACCAGGAGCAGTGCAACGGGATCGTCCAAATCGACAAGCAAGGCTTCTACTCGCCCAAAGGCGAACTGATCGTGGATATGTCGCTCTCGGGCGAAGACTAACGGATCAGAGGCGCTCCTCTTGCCATCATCGTTGTTTGAAAAGACTGCTCGGTGGTTCGAACGTTCTACAGCTTTTCTCCTCGGCAATCTCCCCTGTAGGCAAAGCTGTTCAGGCTGTTGCGTCGGGGTGTTTCCAGTGACCATTCTGGACCGACAAGAGATTCAGCGTGGTCTCAGAGCGCTTCCAGAGGAACAGCGGAAGAGGATCGAACGGACAGCAGCGGAGCAAGTCACGGCGCTCACAGTTGCCGCGCCACGACTGAACACGAATCATTTCATCGACCAGTGGCCGGAGGAGGACATTGATCGAATCATCGAACGGTTCGATACATGGCATTGTCCGGCGTTGGAGCAGGATGGAACATGTAGCCTCTATGAGTTTCGGCCGCTGGTCTGTCGTTCCATGGGTGTGCCCCCGGTGATTCGGCTCTCAAAAGTCATTCGAGAGGAAGAGAATCTCCTGGCTAGGGTCGAAGCGGAGGAAATCGAGACGTTGCGCCATCGACTGGGAGTCAAGGGAGAAGAACTGTTCCTGCCCCATGCTTTCCTATGCGATCCCGAGGTGGGAGAGATGAGGGCGGGAGTTAGCAGTAGCAAATCCAGGAATGCAGCCGAACGGCACGTGCATAGTACGACCTAGGAGCCTGTCCGACATTGACCTTTCTACTACGGCGAACGATCTGCGGGCATCTGCATCGTTCTCGCCCCCCAAAAAGTCCTCCATGTATTCCAGCGAATACACTTCCGGTTTTTTGTGGGCTGTGGCCTCGCACCTGGCCGCACCTCCTTCACCTCGTCGCGAACGGCAATGTCGGACAGGCTCCTAGACAGCTTATTTCCCGCTATGCTAAGGTGAACGTCCTTGGTTGCGGGAGCGCCTGTAGCTCAGCTGGATAGAGCATCAGCCTCCGGAGCTGAGGGCCACAGGTTCAAATCCTGTCAGGCGCACCAAACCGCCTCTTGTAGTAGGCATCGACAATTCAATACCTGGTGGGGCCGTTAGC
>JARFPM010000014.1 GCA_030444405.1 Nitrospira sp. | reverse complement strand
GCTGCACCGATGCCGACGAAGCGGACGGAGGTGGCGGCTGCGGCGTTGGATGGGAAAATCTACGTCGTTGGCGGGTTCGAAAAGCCGAGCCTCGGCAATGTCATGAATTTCGCCATCACGCCGTCCGTTGAAGTCTATGACTCAACAACAGACCGATGGGTTCATAAAGCTCCGTTACCCGTCGGTCTGCACCATGTCGGGATCGGTGTCGTAGGCGGGCGATTGTATATCATCGGCGGATACACCAAATCCGGCTTCACCGTCTGGAGTCCGGTGGCGACGGTTTACGCCTACGATCCAACTATGGATAGCTGGACCGAGCGCGCCCCGATGCCGACCGCGCGCGGTGCCTTATCTGTGACCGAACATGAGGGAAGGCTCTACGCCATCGGCGGCTACGATGGGAAGGCCAACAGCTCGGCGGTCGAAGTATACGATCCCATTCGAAATGTCTGGACAGCGGCGGCAGTTCTCCCGACTCCTCGTGATCACCTCGCTACCGAGACTGTGGGCGGAAAGATTTATGCGATCGGTGGACGTGTGAACGGCGACTATTCTCGGAACCTTGCCATAACAGAAATGTACGATCCAGCTATTGATCGTTGGTCGCACGTCTCGGATCTACCAACTGCGCGTAGCGGCATGACCGCTGCCGTTCTCGAGGGCAAGATTTACGTCATGGGTGGCGAAGGGGCCGCCGGTACATTCAATCAGAATGAGGCCTACGATCCGGCGCTGGGCAAGTGGCAGGCGATGGCACCGATGCCGACAGCTCGTCACGGCTTGGGATCAGCGGTGGTCCAAGGGCGTATCTATGTGATGAGCGGCGGGCCGACTCCCGGAGGCTCCTTCAGCGATCTCAACGAAGTCTTTACGCCACTGTCAGGAGCCAGCCCCAACACCAATTGAGCCTTCTCTTGTCAGCATGAGACGGCGATTCTGAGCTGTTGCCACGCTCGCTAGAGTGGCATCAAGCTTTTGGGGGAGACGGTCGTTCCACCTTTTGATGCACCCATCTGGCCGGATCGGCGGCGGAGGAGACAAAAGCTTGACCGAAGCCGAGCACAAAGTGCGCGTCTTCGAGACGCAATTCCCAGAGAGCAAAATCACCAAAGCCAAACATCATCTCGGCTTGGGGAAACTGCGACAGATATCGCTTCTTGATCTCACCATACGACGGTGCATCAAATGACAGCGGCGCCGCTTGACCCTGAAGATTCATTCTTCTTAACGCCAGAGGATTTTTCTCTGGTCCGTCCGGTTCGGCGATGAACAGCGACACATGAGGATCAGCCAGCAAATGCTGCGTATGGAGCGCTAACCGGCTGAGATGCAGATACGCGCGCGTCCAGTCTGGACCAAACACATAGGGCACATGTGATCCAAATGGTCGTCCATTTCGCATTGTGAGCAACACGGCTGTACGAACATCTTCCACGAGTGCCGACCACGCATCTTGAACGTTCTCACTGGTCAACGCGGTTGCCATCGGCGATGGTTCTCCCCAGTTATGAAGATAATGTGGGTCCTCATAAAAACCTCGACAACAAGATACCATCGGGCAGAAGTAATCGCTATACGATCAAGGCCAAGGAGCTAGATTCACCCTACCTCTTGACTGACGTCACCGCGAAGCCTATCGTAGCCCTGTGGGGGGAGTTAACGCCCCGAGGGAATATGGTTCATCAGGGGGTCGAGCGTGAGGACGGTGTGCAGGACCAGCTTGTACTGGGAAGCCTAAACTCCTCCCAAGATCTCCGCCGTACCTAATCGTCCTCGGTTAGGTGCGTGCTCCTCCCACCCTAACGTCCGATCCAACTCCGATCCCAACCCCTGACTTCGTATCTGGTTCCGACCGAGGGCAGCCATACTCCGGTGCCCGGGTGTTCGTAGGACTGCCTGCTATACTTTAGGCAATTGCGCCATCATTTTGATACTGATGGCATCCCTCAACATGAAAGTCTTCATGCTGGGCCTTATCAGCGGTCTTCTGTTCTGGCCGGTTATCGGCTCCGCGGAGCTCTATAAATGGACTGATGATCAAGGGAATTTCCACATCACCGACACACCGCCTCCCGGAGCGCAAAAGAAGTCCGCTACGCCCGCGGTGCCGGCTCCCCGATCCGCATTGCCGAAGAAAGCCAGAGTTCGGCCGATCTTGCCTGGGCAACCCCAAGCAGAGGTTCGTCCAGTACCCCCTCCTTCTCCCGCAAGTGTGGAAGATCCTATCCAGCGGGCCCTGGAAGGGTTGAGTCCGAGTCAGGCCACGCTGACGAGTTCGTGGCAAGTCTTCGACAGCACTCAGAGGAATGCCAAGGCTCCCGTTCAGCGATGGAAGGATGAGCAGGGTCTTGATCACTTTGTCGATGTCTTGCCGACAGCCAAGGGCGGCACGGAGGCTAGGGCCAAGATAGAAGACGTTTCTGTCTCATACCCTACACATAGGGCCAAGGAGCGGGCCACCGGTGTATCTCGTTCGCGTCATCAACCGGCTGAATGAAGCGAAGACCATGAATCGTTGGAAACTGTACAAGAGAATTTTGAGAACCCTCCTTGTGGCAGTCCCTTTTCTTGCCATCTCGTCGATTCAGGACGCGGCGGGTTACGTCTCCAGAACTCCGACTGCATTCTCTGAGGATGGGCGGCTCCTCCTGGTCCAGACTGATGAGCTGGTTGTCTGGAATCTTGAAACGAAGGCACTCGTGGCGAAGATTCCAGGCCTTCACTGTCTGCAGATCACGTTGCTGAAACAGGAGGGGTGGGTGCTGTGTGTGGAGCACAGCGTCACCATCTACGATTGGAAGAACCGAGTCTCCGTGGCCACCATTCCACCGGAATCGCAGCAACCCTATAGCTTGCTTGCCTATTCGAGGGAGACCGATCGGATGATTCTCCTTCATGGGAACGAGGCGGTGTCCGTCTGGCAGCTCGGGAAGAAGCCGGTGCCGCTCAAACATATCGCGTTGGAGGTAAAGAAAGACGTCCCGTCGGTGGCCGCCTCGCCTGATACGAAGCTGTTGGCGATCGCGCAAGGGCACACCATTCATCTGCACGACCTCAGCGGGACAACCATCCGTGACGTGGCCATAGCAGACGGCAAACCGCGTGATCTCCTCTTTGCGCCCGACAGTTCTCGTTTGGCGGCGAGTGTGGGCAAGACGATTCTCCTGATCGATCCAGTGGAGGCGTCCATAGCCACGCGCGCCACATTGACCGGTGCAGATGGGGCACAGGGTCCTCTCACTCCCGAGGTCTTCTCGCGGGACGGTCATCGTTTGGTGGCAGCCAATGGGGAATGGAGCTATGCACTGTTCAATACTGATAAGGGCGAGCTGGTAACCTTGACCGAGTTCACCCTTGCAGCTCCAGGGCGCGGGATGCGCTCACCGACACAGCTTCATGCCGTCGACATTGCTGCCGATGCAGATTACTTGGTCGGGCAACCGGAGCATTTCCACACGTTACAGATCTGGGATCTACAAACTGGTGCGATGTTGCCTGACCTGTGCGGAGAAGATTGCCGCAACATGGGCCCCCGCGTTTCCTTGCTCAAATGGTCGCCGACCGGTTCGAAGATCGTGGTTGGGATGCAGGGGGGCCTCAACCCTGATGTGGACGGCAAGATATCGGTCTGGGATGTTCCCTCGCGATCTCCCGAGTTGGTCCTGGACCCCGGCCAACCGCAGGCCAAGGTATTGGCCAAACGAACGACTCCACAGGCACCTGTGACGATGGTCCCTTCCACGCCAACGGCCGCGCCGGCGTTCGTCCATGCCCTGGCGTTGCGCGCAGTGGCGACCTCTCCCAGTGCGAATCTGCTCGTCACGAGCGGCGATGATGGGCTGCTAAAAATATGGGACCCGGGACAAGGCATTCTGCTGCGTCAATTAGGACTGTCTGCTCCGGCCAATGCGCTGGCGTTCAGCGCCGATGGCGCAATCTTGGCGGTCGGTACCATGGAAGGAGACGTACGCTTGTGGGAAACCCAGACCTGGCGTGAGTTCTCACCCTTTTTGAGCAAGCAAGGTCGGATCAACGCGCTGCAATTCCTTCCAGGCAATCGATTTCTGGTCGTGGCGACCGGAATCCCAAAAGTCTCCGTCGTGGATGTTGTCACCCAATCGGCCGTCAGAGAGCTCGTGCATACCAGCTCCTCCCAGGTGTGCGATGCAAAAGGCTGTGTCACGACACGAGCTGCGCAGGGAGAGGTGGTCGAGGCGCTGAGCCTCCTAGACGGGAGTCCTTTTCTGGTGACCATCTCGCGTACGGGCCGCGTAGTCTGGGATGTCACGACCTGGAGCGTGTTACGGAAACCCAGCGGGCTTCCGGAGGCCTGGTCCGGTCTGGGATGGAAACAGCCCTTTGTCTGGACGACCACTCGTTCCAGTGATCCGAAAGCCTTGACGCTCGCCGTTTGGGATACCAAGCGCAACGGAGTCTTGGCAAACTTGGATACCTTCACCAAGCGTGATACAGAAATTGATCATGGACCGCCCGTGTCGTTAGGGACAACAATGGCCGTCGATCCAATGCATCGATGGGCGGCCACCCGCGTCGGAGAACATATTTCCATCTGGGATCTCTCGGTACAGGTCAAACGAAAGACGTTCCATGTCAAAACCCCGTATCATCTTCATTGGACGAGCGACGGCAGATATTTGATCGTGGCCACCCTCGACCGAAAAATCCTCGTCTGGTCCGCGGAAACCATGGAACCGGTCCACTATCTGCGAGATCCTGCCGTGACCCGCTAGGGGAATTCGTTCTTCGTACGGGCCTTTTTTCGTTCTTGTCGTTCACCATCTGGTCCATTGTATCCGCGATAAGTTTTGTGGTACCAAACAATCAACGGTTGTTTCATGAGAGGATGAATGGCAAAAAAGAAGAAAGAGACCGCGTCAGAGACTGAATCGAAATCTTCCGCTCCTCGAGAAAGCCCTGAACCAGCCGCAAAGACGAAAGCCGCCGCCAAGCCGGCGGAGCGGGTCACTGCGGTTGAGATGGGGGCGCGTCAGCGGGAAATCTCCGTCTCGGAGTTTTTTACGAAGAACCGGCATTTGCTCGGATTCGACAATCCGCGCAAGGCGCTCTTGACCTGTGTCAAGGAGGCGGTCGATAACGCGCTCGATGCGTGTGAGGAGGCCGGGATCCTTCCCGATGTGACGGTCAGGCTGGAGGTCGTGTCGAACGGCGAGCCGGTTGCGCCCAGCCAGGCGAGCCGGTTCCGTGTCACGGTGACCGACAACGGGCCTGGCATCATCCGTCAGCAGATCCCCAGGATTTTCGCGAAGCTGCTCTATGGGTCCAAGTTCCATCGGTTGCGGATGAGCCGTGGTCAACAGGGCATCGGTATCTCTGCGGCTGGGATGTACGGACAACTTACCACCGGCAAGCCGGTCAAGATTATTTCCCGTATCGGCCCCAAGGCCTCTGCGCATTTCTTCGAAGTCCAGATCGACACGAAGAAGAACGAGCCGCTGGTCCACGAGAACAAACAAATCGAGTGGGAACAACCGCGAGGGACCCAAGTCACGCTGGAAGTCGAAGGCAAGTATCAGAAAGGCCGCGCCTCGGTCGATGAATGGCTGGAGCAGACCTCGATCGCCAATCCCCACGTGAAACTGGTCTACCAGACTCCCGAAGGCGAGACGAAAGAGTACCCACGGACCTATCACGAGCTGCCGCCGCAACCGCGCGAGATTAAGCCCCACCCCTATGGCATCGAATTCGGTATGCTGCTCAAGATGTTGCAGGACACGAAGAGCCACACGCTCTCCGGCTTCCTCGCCGGCGATTTTTGCCGGGTGTCTCCTCAAATGGCTGATGAAATCTGCAGAGCGGCGAAGGTCTCGCCTGACGCAAAGCCTCGTGAGCTGAAGGGGCCGATGGCAGAGATGCTGTATAAGACGTTGCAAGAAACGAAGATCATGGCGCCCCCGACCAACTGCATCTCACCGATTGGCGAGAAGGCGATCCTCGCGGGGCTCTATAAACAAATCAAAGGCGAGTTCTACACGGCGGTCAGCCGGCCACCGGCGGTCTATCGCGGCAACCCGTTCATCATCGAGGCCGGGCTCGCCTACGGAAACAGACCGCAGGATCAAAATAAGCCGCAGCAGCCTGCCGTACCGAAAGCCGAAGGGGAGCACGAGGAAGAAGATTCAGAGCTGGCGCGCGTGATCCGTTACGCGAATCGAGTACCGCTGCTGTACCAGCAATCGGCCTGTTCGACGTTCAAGGCCGTCCTGAGCACAACCTGGAAAAACTACGGCTTGACGCAGTCGCGCGGGGCTCTGCCCGGCGGGCCGATGGTGATATTCGTCCATATGGCGTCGGTCTGGGTTCCGTTTACGAGTGAATCCAAAGAGGCAATCGCCGATTACGATGAGATTCAAAAGGAGATTACGCTGGCGCTTCGCGAGTGCGGCAGGCGGCTGGGACTCTTTGTTCGGCGGCGCGAACGGGCGGCGAGTGAATTTCGGCGGCGAAATATCTTCGAACTGTATATCGAGGAAGTCGTTGAGGCGTGCAACCGGCTGAAGGGCGGCACGCTGCCGAAAGAAAAACTGAAAGGGCAGCTCCAGAAGATTGCCTCCGCCCGCACAGGCGGCCAGAAAACCGACGAAGCGCTCGGGAAGACCGCCGGAGGGCCTGAAGGGTTGCCTCATTCAATTATCGTGACGACAGACGGAGTCGAGGGCGAGACCGCATTGGCTACTCAGATCGAGGCCGATCAGGCGGCTGCGTTGCCGACAGCAGAGCCGGATCTGCTTGGTGACACACTGTCGGCTGATGAGCCGGTTTCGAAAGAGAAAACCGCCAAGGAGACTCGCGCGAAAAAGTTGCCGAAGAAGACAATCACGAAATCGGATCAGATCGCGCTCTTTGCCGGTGAGCCTGTCGTGAAGAAGAAATTAGGCGGAAAGTCTCTCAAGCCGACGAAGACCGCGGGACCGCGCAAACCCAAATAGGACATTATGACGACCAAGACAAAGAAAACGACGCTGGTCGAGAAGAAGCTGATTGGACTGGCGGACATTGTGATCCAATCGGCCGAGCGGTCGAAAGACCCGACATTTCAAATCCCGATCCGCGCCCTCTCGAACGTGTCCTTCAATGAACGGAAGGGCCTGATCGAGATGGGCAGTAAGAAACAGGAGCGGTCGTTTTTCAACGTCGGCATGGCGAAGAAATTCATGCAGACGGTGCTGGTGGCCGATGCCCTTTCTGAATTGCAGCGGGCTGATCTGACCACGTCACTTCGAGAAATTTACTACCGTACGAAACATACGATTAAAGACTCGCATGAGAACACGTTCGATACACAGGATGAATCCGATCCCGTGATTGAAGATCTGGAAGTCTCCCTTGCTGCCCTTCGGGAAGAGCTGCACGTGCGGGCAGAAAACAGCGGCAGCATCGTCGGGCCAGTGGTCTTCGGCGATGACGGTGATCGTGTCGATTGTTCGAAGCTGGGGAAAGGTGGCTACTCGGTGCCATCGATTGTCGAGCCGGAGTATCTGGAGATCCGGCGCTGCACGGCGGACTTCGTGCTGCTCGTGGAAAAAGGTACCCAGTGGAACCGGTTGTCCGAAGACAAGTTCTGGCGACGTTATAACTGTGTGTTACTCACGGGCAATGGCCAACCACCTCGGGGTGTCCGACGCCTTGCAAGGCGGCTCCATGAAGAATACAAACTGCCGGTGTATGTCTTGGTTGATAATGATCCGTGGGGGTACTACATCTACTCCGTCATCAAGCAGGGGTCGATCAATCTCGCGTTTGAAAGCCAGCGGATGGCGATTCCGAAGGCCAAGTTCATGGGCCTATCCAGTGCCGATCCGGAGCGGTACGAGCTGCCGCGCAACGTCGGGATCAAATTGAACGAGAAAGACATCGCGCGCGCGAAAGAGTTGATGAACTATGAGTGGTTCAAGAAGCCGGCTTGGCAGACGGAAATCAAGCGCATGCTCACGAGTGGGCTGAAGTACGAACTCGACGCACTGGCCAATAAGGACTTTCAGTACCTGACGAAGAAGTATCTGCCGAGGAAACTCAAAGAAAAAGACTGGTTGGACTAACCTGCCTCCTATCTGTACCATCATTGAGCCACCAACAGTCCGCTCTCACGAGTCGGCTATGAAAACCTTGCCTGCCTGGACTGCGCCGCTTCGCGATTGGCAGCGACGAGCTTTGTCCGCGGTTTGTACTCATCAGACGAAAGATTTTCTGGCGATGGCGACTCCTGCTGCGGGAAAGACGCGTTTTGCATTGCGCGTGGCGCACGAATATATGACGAAACAGGCCGCGGTCAGGGTGCTGGTCGTCTGCCCGACCAATCACCTCCGCACGCAATGGTCGGATGCAGCAGGGAAGATCGGGTTGCAGCTTGATCCGACCCTGACCAACGAACAGGCTGCTGAAGCGCCGGACTATCACGGCGCCGTGGTCACCTATCAACAAGTGTGTCTGGCCCCGGCGATCTTCCAGCGGGTCTGCAAGAGCAAGAAGACGTTGCTCATCTTCGACGAGCTACACCACGCCGGTGACGGCAAGAACTGGGGGAAGGCGCTACGTTCGGCGTTTGACCCGGCGGTGTTTCGGTTGATTCTCTCCGGCACGCCGTTTCGGTCGGACAACAATCCGATCCCGTTTATCCGGTATGAAAATGGAGAAAGCCGGGCGGATTTCACCTATGGGTATACTGATGCAATCCGCGACAACGTCTGTCGGCCGATCGTCTTCCCGAGCTACGAAGGTGAACTCAGCTGGTTATCCGATGGCCGCGAGCATCAGGCGACATTTGAGGACGGGCTGACGTTCAATCGACAGCGCGAACGGCTGAAGACGGCGTTGCTTCAAGACACCTGGCTTGGGCCGGTCATCACCGATGCCCATGCGCAACTGACCCGCCTTCGGAAGCAGGAACAACCGGATGCCGGTGGACTGATCGTCTGCATGGATCAGGAACACGCGCGCTGGGTTGCCGAGTTAGTCGCACGCGTGACCGGGACGAAAGCCGAGGTGGCTGTGTCGGACGATCCTGCAGCGTCGCGAACAATCGAGGATTTCGCCGGTCACAAAAGACAGCAGTGGCTGGTGGCAGTGAACATGGTCAGCGAAGGCGTGGATATTCCCCGACTCCGTGTCGGCGTCTATGGGACGAATGTGATCACGGAAATGTATTTCCGGCAGGTCGTCGGACGGTTCGTTCGGATGCAGGAAGGCCTGCCCAACCCACAACGTGCCTGGCTCTATCTACCCAAAGATCCGGTCCTGGTGCACTACGCCAAGCAGATCAAGGCGGAGCGCGATCATGTGTTGGAAGACATCATGCCCGCTGGGCAACGGGACTTGTTTGGCCGTGTCACAGTCTCGACCAACGAGTACATGCCGTTGATGGCTGTGGCCAGGATGGATAGCCTGATCGGGGAAGACGAGACGCGAGGGGAGGGCGATGCGGCTGCCGTTGCCGAACCGGCTATCTCACTCCATGAGCAGAAGCAAGACCTGCGGGATCTCCACCGGTTGCTCGTCAGCACGGTTGCCAGAAACAGCGGAATCGATCATCGAAGGCTGAACGCGGAATTGATCGCGCGCACCGGGAGCCGTGTCGACCAAGCGACGGGGGACCAGCTTCGGAAACGCATTCAGCTCCTAGAGCGGTGGAGGGAGCGAGGCTATGACGGAAAACGATGAGGTGTTTCCGTGGCGGTCAATCAGTTTGTGCCGACTTCTTTCTCGCGGAGGTGTTTGTCGAACACGAATGGTCCAAACGGGAGAAGAGAGGCCAGAAAAGCCAGGAATGAAAATTTGTTGTCCCATTGATGTATAGTCCGTAACTTGGCCAACTGGGCGACATAAGCCAGGAACAAGATTCCGTGAATGGCCCCCACGACGGTCACGACTCGCGGCATTCCCATCAAGTACTTCATCGGCATCGCCACGAACAGCAATGCCAGAAATGAACTCCCCTCGGCCAAGGCGGTCATTCTGAATTTTCGGATCTGAATCATCTGTGTCGAATTTCCTCCAGGATATGTCTAGACATGACTCATGCGGCGCCCCGACCGCCGGCATTGTCATAAACTCTTGAACCAGTGTCAATGATGCTTGCGAGGGGACAATTGTGCAGCTGGCCCCACTGTCAGGGCCTCCTGCGCGAGCGGGTGAGCCGATAGGCTATGGGCCGACGCACAGATTCGGAACCGTCAGCCGCGTGAAGAGATGCGGTGACGCCACAGCTGTGGAAGGATAGTGCACAAGGGCCGCCTTGAACTCGGGGTGCGTAAATGCCGCCCGAAAGTGGGCTACTGACTCCCACAGGGCATAGTTCATGAAGACGGTGCTTCCACCGATGCCTTGATGCAATTGCGTCGAGATATAGCCAGGTTGGCGCTTCATCCAATTGGCGTCCGCCTCCCACGCTTTGAGGAGGGCAGGGATGTCTGCCTCCGTGACATGAAAGATGTTGACCAGGACCGCGGGCGAAGCCTCGGTGGTGAGCTGTTGAAAGATCGAAGTATTTGGATCAAGTGGTTGAAGCTGAAGCATCGCATATCTCCATCGATCTGTGGTGAAGGTAAGGCGTATCCCCGATGGAGGACCGTTATTTCAATGGCGCCTCGATCCGCTCGGTGTAGCAGGTTGCGCAAAAAGTCTGTCCAGCAAGGCCGCAGCAAGCGAAGAGGTAAGGCGTACGCTTCGGTACGTTGAACCTCTGAGCGATGCGAGAACGCCGGTGGCGGACTTTTTCCGCATCCTGCTAGGTCGGCGGCAGCATCCAGTAACACCAACCGAGAATAAACGGGATTGCCACGTACATGGCCTTTTTCCCGAAGGAATCGTGTACCCCATAAATGAGGATGCCGGCGATGAAGGTAAAATAGATCAACCCAATTCCCCGATAGCTGGCATTATGTTCTGCCGCCAAAGCGAGGGCTGGTGATCCAAGGATCAGTCCGGCTGAGAGTGTGGCTAATCGTTTCATCGTGGTCTCCTTCCAAGAAAGGCAAAAAGATGGGGCTGGTTGTCGACGCAGGGTACGGGTGCAGACACAAGAACGCCCTCGTGGTGATAGCTACCAGGAGGGCGTGGGGTTGTTCTGGAGCGGGGTCCTATGATGGCGCCAGCGAGACCTAGCAAGGAGTCACAGAACACCTCTTTGTCTAAACTGAATGGCTCATGCTGCGCCTTCCTATCCGGGAAGTCAAACCAGCGGCCGTGCGTTGAATGTGTAAGATGCGCGAGGAAGAGATCCGAAGGCGAATCGCGACAGCCTGGGATGGTGTCCAATGGAGCCGGTCTTGATTTGCAGCTGGTTCCTATAGAATAAGGGTCGGATCTTGAATCGTGCGCTGACAAAAGAATGTAAGTTTCGCTCAACATCAAGAGCACCTCTTGTCAGATCTGTCCGCCTTTCGTTTGCTTTTTGACGAGCGCTTGCACCGGGTAGCTTGCTGATTCGTGGCCGGTCGATAGGTGCCAACTCAATTTCTGCCAACACGCCGCGGTGGTCAGAGGGCCAAAGGGCGTCGCCGTTAGGGCGTCAACTAGGGTGGTCAAATGCCAGACGGTTGCATGTATTGAAGGTCGAGCTGAGACAAGAGGCAATGGCAGGACAAGAGAAAGGGAGACATCGAATTCAACGACACAATCACTTCTTATACGTGACCCTTGATAAGGGATTAACGGGATCAGGGGCGTGTTGAGTCAATTGACGGACGGTGTTCACGGGCGGCTTTTCGATGGCCACCTCGGACGGCCCGTTTCCAGCATGAGCGGCATCGATCTCAGCAAAGACGCCGCGATGGTCCGAGGGCCAGAGGGCGTCACCGTTCGGAAGGCGACCGGGCTGGTCAAATACCAGACGGCTTGAGCGCACGACCGGACTCTTATTATCACTTCCATCAAACAAGAAAATAAAATCAACACGGCGATCGGCGGTGGGCCATTCAACATAGATGTCTTGCCAGACGGTCCCGCCGGATACACCCGGATTCGCGACCCGGAAGGCATCGATGAATCCCGACTCCTTCTGCCATTCGGTGAGGACTGTGGATTGCTCTCCTGTATTGAAGTCGCCCATCAGGATGGCTCGTCCCGTTCCTCGATGTTCACGGAACAGTTCGCCAACTCGCTGGAGCTGACAATCGTCTCCTTTCGATGTATGGGCGGAAAAGACCTGGATCGGCCCATCGGGCGCGTGGATCTCGGCCCGGAGAAGAATGCGGGGATCCACGCGACGTTGACAGCGAGGCAGGTCGTAGACTTCTGAGGCGACGATCGGATAGCGGCTCACAATGGCCGGTCCCTCTTTGAAGCCGATGGCTGAGGTGATCAGCCGATCCAAGAGACTGATCCCGAAGATGTGTTGGGTGGCGGGCTCAAATACCATCTGATACCCAAGGGCATCGGCGATCCGTTGCGGCACGTTGCCATGCTTCCGGCTGTCTGACGCTTCTTGAAGCGCGATCACGTCAGGTTGCAATCGCTGCAGTTCTTGAATGGTCATGTCGAGTCGTTCGGCGAGCTGGGTGCCGCTCTCGAAGAATCCGGACCATGGTCCATCGTGCAGCAGGTTGTAGGTCAAGACACGCAGACCGGGGGAAGTTCCTCGACCGTCTTCAGCGTGAGCCGGTGGAGTACAGAGCAACAGTATGGCGGCTAGCCATGGGAGGGTATGCGAGATGCGGTTGACCATTGGTCGATGTACATACCATACGCCTCTCTCTTGAACCTTTCCACCGTGAATACGGTGACGCGCCTCGGTGACCGGAGATGTCTAGTACCGTCCTTGCCTCACCTTTTCAGCGGGTGCTAAGATCCGAACATTAAAATAGTTTGAAACATTTCCTGGAAGCATCATGCCAAACATTACCTTGCTTGTGTCGCCCAGTTGTGGAGCCTGCCCCTCAGCCAAGAGTCTGTGGAAGCAGTTGCGTGTGAAGTACAGTTTTTCCTATCGGGAAGTGGACATCACCACGAAGGATGGGCAGGAGTTGGCCGATCGCCATTCGGTGCGTGCTGTGCCGGCGACCATCATCGATGGTCGGCTGACGTTCGTCGGCGTCCCAAGTCGGGAGAGTGCTGAGAAGGCCATTCAATTGAAGATCAAACAGCGGGAAGGATAGTGCGTCATGGACGAAGACGATAACGAGCTCCCGGATCTTCCACTCATTGCCAAGGGGCCTCCGCCCGATTGTCCAATCTGCGGCGATCCCATGTCGTTTATCGACGGCGACTGGGCCTGCGTCGACTGCAATGGAGAGCTCTTGGGACCGGAGACCGGGTAGCGTACAATGACCAGCCATGTTGCGGGTCGTCACCGGTCGGTTTCATCCTGATCTTGAATCTGCTCTCGTCGAGCATCTCACGCGTGTCAAGGCAACGGATCCGCTTGCCACAATCGCGATCTTCGTTCCGTCCAAGCCGCTCGCCGATCGCATTCGCACCCTGCTCGCTGTCGAACACCGGCTGTCGCTCCTAAACTTACACATATTGACCTTCCATCAATTGGCCCTGCGGATGGCTGGAGAGGCTGCTGCTTACCCCTTGCCACGGGTCGTTGAGGAGCTGTTCTTTGAACAACTCGTCCGTCATATTGTTCGCAGCAAGTTCTCCAGCCAGGCTCCGTTACAACGAATCGGGCAATCGTCCGGGACGTGGGGGGCCCTCTGGGCGACGATTCGCGACTTGAAGGATGCGGGCGTCGATCCTGTGCAGGCCTTTCAAGGCCTCCGCGAAGGCTATTTCGAAGAAGACGACCGGGAGTGGCTCGGCGCGCTCGTGTCACTCTATGCGGCCGTGAGAGAAGCGGGGAAGATGCTCGGGGTCGGAACACAAGATGACCTAGCCGAGGCGCTCATCTCCTTGGTCCCAACTGCTTCGTTCCTCCAGCCGTTGAAGGCAGTGTTTTATTACGGGTTCTATGACTTGACGCAGGTGCAGCTGTCCCTCTTTGAAGCTATCAGCCGAACGAAGGAGACGACGCTTTTCTTCCCGCTGGAGGATGATCCGGCCTGTGGGTTCGCGCGGCGATTTTTCGATCGCTACATGCAGCCGCTGGTGAGGTCAGACGAGACAATCATTCGATTGGAACAGGAATCGTCCACCACTGCCCAACATCTCGTCCAACTCACCATACGGAGCGTGATCGGTGCGGAAGAAGAACTAGCGGCAACATGCCGCACGATTCTCGATCTGGTCGAAACCAACGGGTATCGATTCGACGAGATCGGCGTCACTGCTCGGACGCTCGATCCCTACAGTTTGGATCTCCAGTCGATCTTCGACCGCCATCGGATTCCCTTTC
Organism: Nitrospira sp.; assembly: GCA_030444405.1. GTDB lineage: Bacteria > Nitrospirota > Nitrospiria > Nitrospirales > Nitrospiraceae > Nitrospira_D. Next base: position 30,314 of record JARFPM010000014.1, on the reverse strand, counting down.
GGACGAACGTGGCACGGCCGTTGATTCAGGAGCCGATCTGCAAGCTCGTGTTGCAGCTGGCCTCCCTGCCCCTGAACGACTTCTATCGCGCGGCAGTCCTCGATGTCGTAACATCTCCGCTCTACGTCACTGATCTATATGACGAGCTGTCGGCGTCATACCGGCCTGAACAGTGGAAGCTGCTGGTGCAAGCCCTGCACATCACTCACGGGGTTGAGGAGTGGAAACGATTGGAGCAGGTGAGCCAAGCCGCATTGGTTCTCGATGGCGAGGAGAGCCTCGTCGGTTCTCTCGCCATCGCACCGGAGGTGATCACCTTGCTCTGGCAGGCGGTCTCACAGCTCGCGCAAGACTGTTCGACCCTTCCTTCGCAAGGCACGATTGGGCGGATGGTTACGGCCTGTCGAACGCTCGTCGATCGGCGTCTGCGGCGGCCCGACGCAGCGACCTCGAGTGCCGAGGATGGTCGGCTTGCTCGCCAGGCAATGACATGGGATACCATCGATCGTCTTTGGGGCATGCTCATGGAATTGGAGCCGCTCAACGAGGAGATGACCTGGGCTGAATTTGTCGAACTGCTGACGCACACCTTCGAGCGAACGACGAATCCTCAACATGATGGTTCATCCCAAGGGGTGATGGTGTGGGACGTCATGGCGGCCCGTGGGGTCCCGTTCAAGGCTCTGTTTGTTCTGGGTCTGAACGACAAAGTGTTTCCGCGCTTCATCCGAGAAGACGCGTTTCTCCGGGACCGGCATCGGCGCGTGCTTGATGCCACACTTGGATTTAAAATCGACGAGAAGCTGACGGCGTATGGAGAAGAGACGTTGCTCTTTCACCTGTCTTGTCAGGCGGCCAGTCAGCGGCTCTACCTCTCTTATCAACGGGCGGATGAAGCAGGGCGCATGCTGGCCGCCTCTCCGTATCTCGGGGAAGCCCGTCGACGGTTCGGCCACGAAGAGCGACCGATAGATCCGGTGCCTCGTCGTCTGACTGATCGAGTCTCACAACAGCCAATGATTAAACGGTTCCTGCCGCCGACTGAACTGACTCAGTGGTTGGCGATCAACGGACAAGATCCGACCGATCTCGTGGAGGCGCTCGGACGTGATGCGGACACCTTCCGTCACGCTGCAGCGGCACTCGATCGAATCGAAGAGGACGGCGTCTCGCTGAATCTTTTCGATGGGATGACCGGCCTGGTGGAGCCCCATTGGACGCGGGTTATCGAACGGGGCCTCGCCCCGACGCCGCTCGAACGGTATGCGCGCTGTCCTTTTCAATACTTCGCCGCAGATGTACTGCAACTCGAGCCGAGCCGCGTTGCGATTTCGCCGGAACCGGATGCAGCCCTCGTCGGGATGCTCTGCCACGCATCATTGCGTCGCGGCTATGAACAGCTGCTGCAGGCCGGGTGGCCGATTGAGCGGGCGAGGGATGAGGTAGTGGACCAGATTGTCCGAGCGTCGGTCCAACAGGGAGCGACGGACCTAGAATTGCAGCATCGGACAGGCCACTATCTACTGTGGGAGTTGAAGAAAGAACTGATTGTGACACTGGTGATTGCGGCGGTGAGGGCGGATGAAACGGAACAGGCTGAATATCCCTACACACCTGTCGCTTTTGAAGTAGACGGAGAGGGAACGGTTCCCGGCCTCCTCGACGAGGGATTCTTGAAAATCCGTGGCCGCATCGATCGGCTCGATTGGAACCGGATCTCCGACACACTGCGCGTGATCGATTACAAGTTCAAAGTCGGTTCAAGCATGAAGCCTGAGGACCGTAATCTGGCCCAGTCGGCGGTCCGTGGATATCGGCTGCAGCCACCACTCTATAGTTGCCTCACCGTTCCTGGACAGCCATCACCGAGCCAAGTGCAATTCCTGTTTCTCTCTCCCCAGTGGTCAACACCGATCAGTCGCTCGACGTTTGAGGCGATCTCCTGGTCATCCGACACCGGAGCACTCATCCAGGACACGATCAGAACCTTGGTGAACGGCATCCGTACCGGACGATTTTTCATTCTTCCAGACGGTTATTGCGACGGATGTGATTTTCGTGTGGTCTGCCGGCGAGAACATGCTCCGACGTGGTGGAGAGCGCATCGTGCGGCCGAACCCAAAGCGCTGAAGATGCTTCGCCTGCGGAAGATTGCCGATGAATAACGATCTCCTGATACCGGATCGCGTGGCTCGAGAGTCAGCCGAGACGACATTTGATCGCAACGTGGTCGTCGTGGCCGGCGCGGGAACGGGTAAGACGACGTTGCTTGTGAATCGTCTCGTGCACCTGCTGATGAAGGAGCCTGATCCGGTCCCGATCATGCAGATCGTGGCCTTGACGTTTACCAACAAGGCGGCGACCGAGATGAAGGTGCGGCTACGCGAACGGCTGACCGTCCTCGCCCACCCTCAGGCTGATGCGATGCGACCGGGCGACGGAGGGGCCGTTTCATGTGGGGAGCTTCAAGAGCGCTACGGGCTCAGCGCCGATGCGATTGCCGCTCGCGCTCAGGCAGGGCTCAACGATATCGAAAAGGCTCAGATCGGCACGCTCCACAGTTTTGCCGCGCACCTATTGCGGCTGCATCCCCTGGAGGGTGGAGTCGATCCCGAATTCAAGGAAGACGACGGCTTGCGATTCGAAGAACAGTTCGCTGCCGCGTGGGATTGCTGGCTTGACCGGGAACTAAGCCGAGTCGGAGAGCACCATCACTTGTGGCGATCGATCTTGTCATCAACCAGTCTTGAGGTGATCAGAACGTTAACTCGGTCCTTGTGCAGCGAGCTGGTCGATCTGAGCACTTTGCAGCGACAACTTGCATCCACGGAGCTGATGCCGACCGTCTTGCAGTGGATTCAGCAAATGGGAGCCAGGGCACAACAACTCTTGAAGGCCTACGACCGGCCAAAGCGCCGCAAAGTTGAGCGGATGCTCGCCGTGACGGTGTCGTTGACGCATCACGTGATAGATAAAGGGTTGGGAGGTCGGCAAGACCTGACAACGGAGGAACGAGAATGGCTCGACAAGGATCCTGGGAGCGTGGTGGCTGGATGGGAGAAGGGCGATTTTAAAGAGGCCGCCGGCCTCATCCACACGGCCCAACAACTTCTCTTGGTCGATCATGCATTCCTGAGCAACCTCCTGAAACTGCTCATCCCGCTCGTGCGGAATATTCGCGAGACTTTTGCCCGGCAGGGCTGGCTTTCGTTTGATGGGTTGCTGGCACGGGCACGGACGCTCCTTTTCGAACATCCCCCCGTCCGTGAACGGATTAAGCGGGACTATCGAGCTGTGCTGGTCGATGAATTTCAGGATACGGACCCGGTCCAGTACGAAATCATGCTCGCAGTCTCGGAGCGGCAGGGGCGGCAGGCGGCTCGCTGGCAGGAGATGGTGCTTGAACCGGGGAAACTCTTCATCGTGGGAGATCCCAAACAGTCGATCTACGCCTTTCGGCGTGCCGATATCGAAGCCTTTGATCGGGTCATGGAGAAAATCACGGCTGATGGTGGAATGGACCAGACATTGACGACGAATTTCCGAAGCGATGCGGCCGTTTTGGAGCCGGTGAATGAGGTGTTCGATCGGCTGTTCGAACGACGGCCGCTGGTTCAACCGGCGAATGTGCGCCTGGAGGTGCGCCCTCACAGGCGCCCGGCGTCGACCGAGCCGGGCGTTCGGCTCAGCGTGACAACGCCGGATGGTGAAGACGAGACATTCGATGCAGCAGGGGCGACGAGAGCCGAGAGCGAAGTGGTGGCTCGCTGGCTGAACGACGAAGTCCTGAGTCGCCCTTCCGTGAAACCGGGTCACGTGGCGTTGCTGTTCAGAAAGCTCACGCAAGCCGATGCCTACCTCGATGCCTTGCGCCGTCACGACATTCCCTACGTCATCGAAGGGGAAAAGCATTTCTATCGCCGCCAAGAGGTGATCGATTTCGTCAATCTGCTGCGGGTCCTGGATCATCCTCATGACGAGATCGCCATGACCGGCCTCCTTCGTTCACCACTTGGGGGGCTGACGGATCGTGAACTTTACGAGCTCAAGCAAGCAGGGCATTTCAACTATCTCCGCGCGGCGCGGCTTGAGAGCTGGCCCCATGCCCGTGCCGCTGCTGTTCGGCGGCTTTACGAACACCTGGCTCGGCTCCATCGGGCCATCCCTGTGCTGCCGTTGGCCGAGGCCATCGAGCTGATGTTTGACCGATTGCCGATTCTGGACTTGGCTGCTGCATCGCTCCATGGCGAGCAGGCCGTGGCGAATCTGATGAAGGTGAAACAGACAGCTTCGTCATTGGCCGACCGGCCCCATATGACCTTGAGTGGGTTTGTGGAACTCATGATCAGCCGGCTTGAAGAACAACCGGATGAATCGGAGAGTCCCCTCGCCGAGGAGTCGCTCGAAGCCGTGCATGTCTTAACGATTCACAAGGCCAAGGGGTTGGAATTCCCTATTGTCGTGTTGCCGGGCCTCCATCAGGGAAGCGGACGGGAGCGGGATGTGCCGCAGGTCTCGTATGATTGGTCGAGCGGAACCTATGGGCTTTCCCTGGACCGTCATCGATCCCTCGGCTCGCTGCTGGTCCATCACAAGCTGCGCTTGCGAGAAGAGGCGGAACGGCGACGCGTGCTCTATGTGGGGATGACTAGAGCCAAGGAGTTGTTGCTGCTGTCAGGGGGGATTACCACCCGCTCAGTCGGCGAAACGGTGTTTGATCTGCTGCAAAACATCGGTACGGGCGAGATCGGAACTGCCTCGACTGAAGCCTTGCAGATCGGCCTCAGCACGATTCCCCATCGTGTCGTCACGGCACCGGAACGAAAACGGGCTCGCCGACGTTTGGACAGAGTGGCCAGTGCGACATTAGTCGATCCGCAGGAGATTGCCGCACTGTGGGAGACAAGGACCGCTCGATGGACAGAGGTTTATGAGACCCCTCATCATCTGACTCCTACGACGTTGGGCAAACGAACGGCGTTTGCCATACGTCAAACGACTCCCGTTCGACAGGAGGCCGAGATTGCACGGTTGGCCGGTGTGGTGGCTCACCGTCTGCTGGAGCATTGGGATTTTTCCCAAGACCCCTCAGGGTTGCTTACCCATGTTGGCTCAGCCCTCCAGGCAAGCATTGGGCCGGATGACCAGCCCTATGCTGGTGCAGTCGCTGAATCTGTGAGCGATCTCTTTGCGACCTTCGGTCGAACGGAAGCCTATGCACGTCTCCGTTCGTCCCACATCCTTGGCCGTGAAGTCCCGTTCATCATGCCCTGGAGTGAACGCCAGGTGATGGAAGGGGTCATCGATCTCATCTACCGGCTGGATGGAGAGCTCTGGATAGCGGACTATAAAACGGATATTGTCTCGGCTGAGCAGGCACCGGTTCGGGCCGAAGAGTACCGGACACAGAGCGAAGTCTATAAGACTGCTGTGGAGCAGAGCCTGGGAATCAAGCCGCGTTTTCACTGCCTCTTTCTGCGCTGTGGTGCCGCCATAGAACTTTAGCAGGTTGCGGAAACCCTGATCGAGGTGCTTCGACAGGCTCAGCACGAACGGGAAACCTCAGGCTAATCAATGACCGCTCCGTTCGTCCTGAGGCACTCGAAGGATGAACGAAGAGTTTTTCCGCAACCTGCTAGATTCATAGATCCTGATATGGCCAACCGTAATCAGATCTCGTCTGAGGACTTTGAGAAGCTGGTTCTGCAGGCGATCGCAGACCTCCCGCCTCCCTATGCCAAGCTGATGGTATCGGTCGCTGTCGTGGTTGAGGAGGAACCGCCGCAAGAGGTGCTGGAGGATCTCGATCTCGACAGCGAGGACGACTTGCTTGGCCTCTATCAAGGCCAGTCGCTGGCGGCTGATTCGTTCTTCAGGCCAGGAGGCGAACAACCGCCTCGAATTTCGATCTATCGAGGACCGATTCTCCGGATCTGTGAGAGTCCGGAAGAGATTGTGCAGGAGGTCTACGACACAGTCGTCCATGAACTGGGGCACCATGTCGGGTTGGACGATGATGAAATGCCGTATTGAGCCTGTTTCGAGTTGCAAGTTTCGAAACTCGAAACCAGAAACTTAAAGTTTCCCCTTGGACGAGGAGCTGGGCGAAGCCTTGGAGTAGCCCAAGATGAGCATAACGGCTCCAACCAGCACCATGGGCAAGGAGAGAATTTGGCCCATGGTGATCGGTCCCAAGATAAACCCCAAGTGCTGATCCGGTTCACGGAAGAGTTCAACGATCAGTCGGCTGATGCCGTAGCCGGTGAGGAAGGTCCAGAAGAGGGTACCGGGCGGGGTCGGACGCCGATCGATCCACCATAACACCGCGAACAGCGTCAGGCCCTCCAGCGTGGCTTCATACAATTGCGACGGATGACGGCAAGCAGGGCCTCCGGTCGGAAAGACCATGCACCAGTCAACGTCCGTCGGCCTGCCGTACAGTTCACCATTGATAAAGTTCCCGAGCCTGCCGAACCCGAGCCCGATCGGTGTGACGCAGGCCGCCAAGTCTGCGATGGTGTAGGCGGGAATCCCTTGCCTTCGGCTGAACCAGATCAGCGCAATGATGGTCCCAATGAGTCCGCCGTGGAAGGACATGCCTCCTTCCCAGACCGCGAGAAGTTTTAGCGGATTTCCGATGTAGTACGAGAAGTTATAGAACAGCGTATAGCCGAGCCGTCCACCCAGGAAAACGCCGAAGGCGGCATAGACCACCATGTCGTAAATCTGGTCCTTCCTGAGCGCCAACCCTTTGCGCGCAACCTTGTGTTGGATGAGGAAGTAGGCCGAGGTGAGGCCGATCAAGTACATCAAGCCATACCAGCGCAACTGAATGGGGCCCAGCGACACGAGGACTGGGTCGATATTTGGGTAGGGGATGGCGGCTGGGGGACCCATTACCTTGCTTCCAGAATAGTCCTTCGTGAGAAGGTGCTTATAGCAAGAGGGAAAAACGAATCAACCATGCGCAGTACTCTTTGCGATCTACGGCAAAACTTGCCGGTGGATCATACGGGGGCTCACTTGTCAATGCAAGCGCGCCAGAGATTAGAAACGGCTAAAGTTCGACCCTGGCAAATCGGCATCCATGGCTGATTTGCAAGCATGCGCGAATCTAAAGTGTTGGATTTCTGAAACGACTGTGTCTGAGCCTGTCGAGAAAAAGAGACCAAAAATTAGTCACTCCTAATTGCCAAAAAACGCCCCTACGGTTTTTCGCGGGGATCGACTTCCCTACGGACATTCGGATCCTGGCACAGAGCATGCTCAAAGATCCGGGCATAGGAAGAGTTCCTCGACGATCTTCCGGCTCATTCACCATCATGAGGAGGTTCACCATGTCGGAGCAGGGGAATCAGGTCGCCAAGGCAGCAGCACTCATCGCCGGTGGGGCGGTCATCGGAGCGGGACTCGGGCTCCTCTTCGCTCCGCAGACCGGTGTGGAAACTCGTCGAAGCATCGGCCGTTATGCCCGCAAAGCGCAGGTGCAGACCAGCCGGTGGGGCCGGGCGGTCAAGTCTGGGGTGGAAGAGGTGCTTCACCGCAAACCTGGAAAAGAGAAGGGTTGTGAGCAAGAACGGCCGCAACTGACTGCGGTGTTGAACTAAGCTTCTCGACGATCATCGGTAGCAGATCACCCCGTCGCTCTCCTCCGTCGGCACGGGCTGTCTGCTACCGATGGTCCGAGGGGATCTGAATACTGATGGCACCGGCCAATTCTCCTACTTGAGCTCCTTCCCTCGGATAGCCGGAAATGTCGAGGATCCCTTTGGGGTTTCCGTGGCAGGTAAGGCATTCCTCTGAATAGTAGATCGGCATCAGAGTTCTAAGTAGTCGTCCACCGTCGATCCACTCGACGACCGGAGTGGTCGAAGCCGGTTGGGTCGCGAGCCGCTTCAGTACCATCTCTTCGTATGCATCCGGTGTATTTTTCAGGTTTCTCGGGTTGAGGGTCGTTTGTTTGATCGTCACGTGTGATCGATTGGAAAACTTCCTTGCGGTCTGGCTGCCGAATGTGGCCGGGATAAAATTCTTGTAGCCGATCCCACGCTGATTGATCACGAACTGCGCATCCTCTACCACCTCTTTGCTCGCGAGGAGCAGCGCCGCCAAGAGCTCTTTCGAAGGAGAAGGTAAAGATGGGGGAGGATGTTTCAAGTCAATGTGGGTCTGTTGGAAAAACTCGTCAAGCACCAGTCGTTCAAAGACCTCAGAGGTGAATCCCTTGTTGCCTTTCCGCGGATCGTTGATCAATGATTGGTTTCGCTCGACGATGACACGCCCTGCATTCAGGAATGTCGCCAGGAGCTCTGCCGTCTGTTCAGTTCTCTTTTGGGAGGTTTGTGTCCAGCCGCTCTGAGGCCATAGGAGAACCAAGGCCAAGCCGAGCGGTAGGAATACCTTCGATGGAACGATCATCAGTGCCTCCGCTTTCTCATAGTCCCTCAGCCAAGCGGCAATGCCCCTGATCATAATGGTCAGGAACTTGTGTGACCTCAAGCGGCAATCCTTCTGTCGTTGCCCGCCGAGTGGGCGCATACTCCGACTCGATCCAGCGTCTCCGCATCTCTTGCAATCGTCCTGATTCTTCCAACTGAAAGAGCAGATTGTTCAAGAACCATTGTAAGCGCCTGTGCTGGTCGCTCGTCACGATGGAAAGGTCATCGTGCGTCAAAATCAAGGGGGTACCGTCGAATCGTGTCAAGAGATGCCACTCTTGCCAGACCCGCTTCGTCACGTATTCGAGAATGGCATGATCGGATAGGATGACATCGATATTCGGGTCCTTTGTTTCGATCGCGGCGGGAAGCGAATCGCAGATCACCAGGCGGATCTGCTTAAGGTTGGCTTGGGCATAAAGATGAGAGGATCTCCCCTTCTGAACCGCGACGGTCAAGCCGGCAAAGCCTTCCTGGACCGCTGCCAGCGTATCCCAATGTCCGTTCTGCTTTCTGAATTGAGCCCACACGCGTTCCGCCACTTCTGGCTTTTGGATGATGGCTGCAATGCCATCGTCATGGAGATACGGAGCTGAAAACCACAGGTCCGTCGGCCTGGCACCGGGAACGTTTCTGCTCACGGATGAGACAAAAAGATCGAGCTGCCCTTCGTTCATTTTGATAAACAGATCGGGAAATCGAGTCAGGTGGAGGGTCGGAACGATGGGGGTCGGGCCGCCGCAATGAGAGGAGAGCGCGTCCGCGACCTCGCGGATCAGTTCGATATCCAGTCCCGTGACTCGAATACCTTCGTCGGTGTACATGGCAGGAAAAATGAACGGGCGAAACGGTTCGACGGAAATGCCGACGCGCAATCGCCCGCGCGTACAAATCGAGGACAATTCATCGCGGGTCAACGGATGTATCATGGTCACCGCGTCGTAGATCAGTCCGCAACCCTGTAAGAGAACAATAACCAATAGTAATAAACAGCTGTGCCCCCAACGGGGATTCTTCCTCAAACTTGTCATTCGCCCTGTCCCTGTAACTAACCGCACGAGTCTCATACGATTACAGCCGGATCCCGATCGTGAACAGCCATTGCTGGGACAGATCGGAGTTGCCCTTAAAGTCGATCTCATACCGAGTGTATTGGAGCCCCATGTCAACCGAAAACCCGCGAGCCACCGGGAATCGCACGCCCACTTGTCCACCGTAGAGATAACCAGGGGAATTGGCGTCCCGCCCTGGGAGGGTTCCGCCAATCAAGGCTCCGACGTAGGGCACTGCCCGATCTTCGAGCGGCCCAAAGAGCACATGCCTTATGATTCGATTCAGTGGTTTCGTCTTGGGGAAATTAAGGAAGTCGACAAAGTTATTCCAGCGAGGGTTCAGGTAGAGTGAATTTTGATCGGTGATAAAGGTGGGTGTGTGTTGACTGTAGTATTGATAGACCGTTCTCATCTCAAGCTGTCCATATCGCAGGGCGGTGATCCCTGCTTGAACAGCGATGACCCGGGCCTCCGGCGCAAAGGTGCGTTGGTTGAAGGCGATATCGAAGTTAAACGGCCGGAGCGGGAGGATGTCGAGCACCGCCTCTTGACCGGCTGCTTTGAACGGCAGCGCCAGGGTGAGTACGGACAGGCCGAGTACCAATCGAAAACCCCTGGTTCTCACTGGCCTACCCTCCCCCTATGACCGTCCTTTCTCCGACATCCCATCGCTCGTCCTCGACATTCTAACCTAGCCCTGTCGTTTTTGCAGAAGACTCACGCGTCGGCCCAGCGGGACCAGGAAATTTGTGCAGATTTTTTGGGGAGACTTGCTTAAGCTAGCCATCCCGGTGGTATGTAAAATCGGGACGACGTGTCTGATTTGAGTGCCTGTGCTCGATAGCCGGCCATAGTGGATGGCTTGGTGAATAACCGTGAGAAAAGTGGCTGTGATCCATGGGCGCTATGTTAAAATCCGCCGTTCTCGCCGGAGTGGCGGAATAGGCAGACGCAAGGGACTTAAAATCCCTCGGGCTCAAAAGGCCCGTACCGGTTCGATCCCGGTCTCCGGCACCAGTCACATAAGAATCGGGTATCTGTCCCAAACGAATCTATAGAGGGATTCATGAATACAAAAGGAATCGTGATGCTTGTGGGCAGTGTGGGTCTCTTCCTCTGTGTCATCGGTGTGGTGGCGTGGGTAATGACCGCACCTCTGGAAGCCGGAGAGTTCGAGACGAAGCGATGCAATGAATACGTGAGCCAGTTGGACATGCTGAAGCGGTACAATTGGTTTTGGACGCCGTATCACCGGCGAATGGCATTCAACGACTGCTTAACCAGGAAGTTCGGCGAACAGAAGCAACCATAGCTGGCCTTTTCGTCACAACCAGAGGGCGGTTGTTCTTCTCCAAAATATTCCTGATGCGGTGTTCCATGTCTTTGGCTCGTGGCCCCGCTCTCAGCCTCGCCGCGGCTCTCTTCTCGTTCATCATTCTTCAGTTATTGGCCTTGTCTTCAGTCGATGCTGAGTGGCAGTTGGTCGATGGCAATGATAAGGCAAAGGTTTATGTCGATTCTGAGACCATCACCAGAGGCGGGGAATGGGTGAGAGCGTGGGTCATGGATGATCTGAAGACCGCTCAGATGCGAGGGTTTAGGAAATACTTGTCCTCGCGCGCGCAGGAAGAGCACGACTATGCTAAAGAGCGCTTTCGGCTGCTGGCATTGGAGTATTTCTCTGAGAATATGGGATCTGGTGAAGCACTGCATAAGACGTCAGGTGAATCAGACTGGGCACCTATCCCACGAGGAACCCTCGCCCAATCGGTCTGGAAGTTTCTGTGCGGGAAAAGGTTGTAGAGGTACTCACGACGACGGTCTTTCCCGCTCACACTTCCAGCAGGTGCCTAACTGGTTCTCGTGGCGCTCGCCGCATGGTGGGCATGTCCACGAGTCTTGGTTCGAGGGTGGCAGCACCAGACCTTCCTCAAGTAAATGCCGCAACCGAGCGTAATCCTCGTTTTGCAGCACCCACAGCTCCGAGAAAACCTCAATAAAGGGAATCTCCCGGTAAGGCCGGATGAACGTTGATTCTTGATCATGCACCGGATGCCGGCCTGCTCAAGCCGCTCCTTCCGCATCTCAACCTCCGTCAAGTCCTGAGACACGAAGACCTTTTTCATCGAGGGCAAAATCTTATATGGACTGACGACGGCGTCGACTAATGCGGGCGCTCTATAGCACGTATTCCTCATGAAAACGCTTCGTGAACGTGATCCTTGTCTGTGCGTGCTGCACTTAACATGCAAGATGAACGGACTACTCCATCCTCACTTCTTAAAGATCAGCCTCGGCTCCGTCATATCCCCCATTGACACCGCCACGAGTTCCCATCCGCCTGCTCCAAATTCATTCAGCTTGGTTTGCATAGTCTGGGTGTCAGGCAGCACCTCGACGATCTTGTATTGAAACCGTTTTGGCTCCTGTGCTTTCGCTGTGAACGGCTGCCCCATAAGAAGCAGGACCCCTAACGCGCTGAGACTGATGCCCGCTATCACCCATGCTATTGAGATACGTACGTGCAGCATGTCTTACCTCGCTTTGTTGTGAATTACGGATGCGCGACTTTCCAATTCTTGCCGACGCCGAGATCGACTTTGAGGGGCACCGATAGGCCCAACTGCTTGCCGACTCCTTCCATCTCGCTTTTTACCAATCGCTTCGCTTCCTCCAGGTCATGGTCCGGCACTTCAAAAATCAATTCGTCGTGGACTTGGAGGATCATCTTCACGTGCGGCAGTTCTTGATGGAGCTTCTTGTGAACGTTGATCATAGCCACTTTGATCAAGTCTGCCGCGGAACCTTGGATGGGACTATTCACCGCCATGCGTTCACCGAAGCCACGTTGCACCGGATCGCTGCTCTGCAGCTCGGGAATGGGGCGGCGGCGGCCGAGGATCGTGGTGGTATAACCCTTCTCTCGTCCTTCGGCGATGTTCCGATCCATGAGGGCGCGCACCGCCGGGAATCGCTCAAAGAAGGTCTCGATGTATTTCTTTGCCTCAGCTTGAGGCACACCCAGGTTTTGGGAGAGACCGAAGGGGCTGATTCCATAGACGATACCGAAGACGACAGTTTTGGCCGCGCGACGCATGTCTCTGGTGATCTGACTGGACGGTCGACCGAAGATTTCCATGGCCGTGGCCATGTGGATATCCTCTTCCTTCGCAAAGACGGCCAGCAAACGTGGATCTTGCGACAAATGGGCGAGGATGCGCGGCTCGATTTGGCTGTAGTCGGCGCAGAGCAGCTCATGACACTTCGGCGCGATAAAGGCTTCGCGGATACGCAGGCCGTAATCACCTTTCACTGGGATGTTTTGGAGATTCGGATCGGTGGATGAGAGCCGTCCCGTTGCGGCGACGGTCTGGTTCAAGGAAGTGTGGAGTCGTTTCGTCTCAGGATGTACCAATTCGGGCAGCGCATCCACGTAAGTCGACTTGAGTTTGCTGAGGCTTCGGTAGTTGAGAATCTGGTTTGGCAATTCGTGCTGCGTGGCGAGTTGGGTGAGGGTGTCTTCATCGGTCGAATAGCCGGTCTTCGTTTTTCGCAGGGGTTTCAGGCCGAGCTTCTCAAAGAGGACCGTCGCGAGTTGTTTCGGCGAATTGATGTTGAACTCGCCTCCGGCTAATCTGGCAATGGTTTCCATCATGCGGTCGAGCTCCCGTTCGAGCTCCTTGCTTAGTTCATGCAGCCCTTCGACATCGAGCAAGAACCCGTTCAGCTCGATGTCTGCCAGCACCGGTACGAGCGGCATTTCGACTTCCTGAAACAGTTTCAGGCTCCCCTGATCTCTGAGCCGGTCGAGCATCACCGGCGTGAGCTTGGCAATCACCGCAGCACGTTCCGCGGTCTGCTCCTGCGATGCAGTTTCGACTTGGAACAACGATGGGGGCGGGGATGGTTCTTTCGCATGGGCGCCGAGGCGATGGTCTAGGAGTTCGAGAGCCAAGGTGTCGAGTTGATGGTCCCGCCGGTTGGGGTTCAGGAGGTAATCCGCGATCATCGTGTCGAAATATGGTCCTGCCAGTGTGACGCCGATCCGGTGGAACGCCAGGAGCGTCAGTTTCAAGTCATGCACCGCCTTCAGTCGAGTGGTCTCGTGAAAGAGCGCGGTGATCGGCCGCATGTATGCATGCACATCGAGCGGGATGAAGGCGGTCTTGTCGCCCGACGACAATGCGATGCCCTGCACGTCAGCGCGTATGCCGGGCTGGCCTGAGAGGAGACATTGCACAGCGATGGGATCGTTCTTCCTCAATCCTTCAATAAAGGCCCGGGCCGCCGACTCGCTCTCGATTGTTTCGACGGAAGTTTGATGGATCGAAGCCTGCGGCGACGTGGGTTGAATGGATTTCAACAACGACGTGAATTCCATCTCGCGGAGCAGGTCCATGAGCTGCTCCGCATGTGCTGGCTTGATCTGTAGAGCATCCAAATCAAATTCGACGGGACAATCAGTCTGGATCGTGGCCAGGCGACGGCTCAGGCGGGCGTTATCAGCCTGCTCAATCAACATGGTCTTGGTCCGGCCCGGCGTCACATCCTCCACTCGTCGAAGCAGCTCCTCGATCGTCCTAAACTGACCGATCAGCTTCGTCGCAGTTTTTTCCCCAATCCCCTTCACGCCAGGAATGTTGTCGATGGCATCGCCCATGAGACCCATGATCTCCGGAACCAGCGCCGGTTCAACCCCAAACCGCTCGCGACATTCCTGCTCGCCGATCCATTTATCCTTGACCGGATCATAAATCCTCACGCGGGGCGTGAGCAGCTGGAACATATCCTTGTCGCTTGTCACGATAGCCACGTCATGACCCGTCTGTTCCGCCTTCCTGGCCAGCGTGCCGATGATATCGTCCGCCTCGTGACCGGCCAGTCGGATAGCGGGAATCGCCAGTGCTTCCACAATACGGTGGATATAGGGCACTTGTGCGCTCATGGCGTCCGGCATCGCGGGGCGCTGTGCCTTGTACGCTTGATATTCTTCATGCCGTTGTGTGGGACCCTTTTCATCGAAGACGACGGCGAGAGCATCGGGCCGGTGCTCCCGCATGATCTTGAGGAGCATGTTGGTAAACCCGTAGACGGCGTTGGTCTGAAAACCTTTCGAGTTCGTCAGCGGCGGTAAGGCAAAGAAGGCCCGATAGATATAGGCGCTGCCGTCGATGAGGTAAAGGATTTTGCGTGTGGATTGAGGGGCCGACATAGGCGAAGCTTACAGTGTTCAGGCCTCAGCGGTCAGCATTTGATTCTTGTCGAAGACGGATGGTCGGTTGCTAATCGCTGGCGGCTCATCGTTTAAGGATCCGGCGCAACGGTGAGCGGCGGCTTTCCGAACTTCTGGCGCATGTTGTTGATGGTGTTCAGGACAGCGGGCTGTCCGATCATCTTAGCTTCCAACCGACGCTTGCCGGGAAAGTCCAGCATCGTCACCCCGATCAACATCGTGAGAATGCCCTGGCCCGGCAGGAACAACATTAAGAAACCCGCGAACAGAAAAATTGCGCCGGCCACGTTCTTCGCCAGATGGCCAAGCAATCGAAGTACCGGGTGATGATCTTCCATCCAGCGTCGCGGCACACGAGTGTCAAAAAAGTCCGTGGGAAGCCGAACGAGGATGAACGGGATGGCGATCAGCGATCCGACGAAGAAGACAACCGAGAGAGCCGTCAGGGTCACGAGGGTTTCGGTCGAGACATACTGCTGAACTGCGGAAAGAAGCCAATCCATCGGTCGGCATCCTAGCATGGGCTTCGACGTCCCTCAAGGCGAAGCAGCTCCTCGTCTCATGTTTACGCAGGCGAACCTGATCGCTATAATCACCGGGCATGGAGCCTCGGTATGAATCAGTACAAGCCGTATTCGGAGGTCGTATGGCTCCTTTCCATCGTGATGTCGGCGGCCTGGGACCTTTCTCTGGTCTCCAAGGCACACGTGTATACCGATGCTGCCGAGGATCTGCAAATTGAGATCACCAGAAAGGGCGCAGGCAAGCAGGTCGTGATTTCACAAGGGGCTAAAGAATAGTTCATGCTGATCGACGTAACTCCTGAAAACGCAGTCATTCTCAAGCAAGAAAAAGATCATGACCGGTATGTCGTCGAGGAAAGCGAAACGAATGATCGACCGATGACACCCCAGGAAGTCGAGGCTGCGATCACGGACTACGTGAACAGCGTGAAAGCCCGCGCGCAGAAGAAGTGAAGATGTCGAGTAAACCGAAGTTCGTTATTTTTGCCCACAACGCCACGTACGATAAGCTGCACCAGGTCGCGACCCTCGGCATGACGGCTGCGGCGATGGGCAAAGACGTGATTATTGTCTTGTTGTTCTGGACGATCAAAAAACTCGCGGAAGGGAAGATCGATCAGATCGATTTCCCGCCGGAATATGCCGAGTCGGCTGGGGAAGTCACCAGGCTGCTTAAAGAGAAAAAGGTGCCGAAGATTTCGGAGATGTTCCAAGATGCCAAGCATGTCGGAAAGCTGCGGCTGATCGCCTGCAGCGCCGGGTTGGAATATATGGGGGTAGACAGTTCCGCGGTCGAACGGAACGTCGATGAAGTGTTGGGCCTGCCCGCCATTCTTTCGCTGACTGCCGATGCGGAAACGAAGCTATTTATCTGAATTGTGTTCGGCGTTACTCGTGAATCGTTTCTCCAGTGAGAACCCGTTCGCCCTGAGCTTCTCGAAGGGCGTGTGATTTCAGGCAGTTTCGTTCATGCGATTCGATGTAGCTCACCGCCTGGGTCGACAGGCCTGTCCTGAGTTGATCGAAGGGCTCACCACGAACGGACTTCTTCGACACGACACTAGCGCGACCTCGTGACTCCCACTCGCTCGCACAAATCGGTCAATTTGCATAGGCTGCACAACGGCGAGACCGGAAGGCACAAGTTCTGCCCATAGGGGACGAGGAGATCGTTGTAGATGATCCAGTATTGCTTCGGTAGTGTGCGCCGAAGGGCCTGTTCAGATTCTTCCGGTGTCTTCGTTTTGATATAGCCCCATCGATTGCTGATCCGGTGAACATGAATATCGACACAGATTCCGGGCTTGCCATATCCAATAGTCACAACCAGGTTCGCGGTTTTGCGTCCGACCCCAGGTAACGTGATCAGTTCTTCGATCGAGTCCGGTACCACCCCGCCATACTCATCGATCAGCCGGCGGCAGATTTGGTGAATTGCTTTGGCCTTCGTCCGGTAAAACCCGACCGGGTAAATCACCCGTGCAAGCTTCTTCAGCGGCAGCTTCAACATGGTTGCCGGTGTGCGAGCCATGGCAAAGAGCCGGTCGCCCGCTTCCCTTGTTGTCCTATCTTTGGTTCGCAAACTGAGGAGCGTGGAAATGAGGATGAGAAAGGGATCGCGGTCCGATTCCTTGGCGACGACCCCAACCACCGGCTCTTGCCAACGGCGAATCTCCCGCTTGACGATGCGGAGGACGGCGTGGATTTGCTCCTGACGCATGGAGAGACGTCACGAACAGGGAGGGAATTAGTGAGACGGCGGAAGACTCCTGACGGTGCGTCTAATCAGGCTTCCGTTTTGACAACCACTTCTGACGACGCCGTTGAGCTTCGCGTTGCTTCGCCTTCTTTCTCACGCTAGGCTTCTCGTAGAAACGGCGGCGTTTCAGCTCACGGAACAGACCTTCTCCTGCGAGCTTCTTCTTGGCAACCTTCAGAGCTTTTTCAACGTTGTTGTTGAAGACCTTGATTTCCATCCGGTTGATTTTCGACTTTCTCAGGCCAAGTGAGCCTGCTGCTTACGGTTTTCAATAATTCGGCGCCGGAGTCTAACACAACATTTTGAGTTCCTCAAGGCTTTCCGCGGCCTTTGCAATTCTGAGTTGCATGGTCTCTATAAGATGCTGATTTCGTTGTGCATTTATATTTGTCTGGACCGTAATAAGGCCTGCTTGAGCCGCTGCGATGGCTATGGTCAGACCCACTGTGAGATCTGATTGGATGGTCGGCTTCGTTCCCTCGCGCAACGTATGGAGGTACCGCGCAACCTCGCAGGAAAGCTCCATGATTTCTAGCGGCACCTCCGTAGCCCGCTGGAGTGCAGTTGAAATAGCCTGAATGCGATCAGGATGTTCTTTGGGCATTTTATAGGCGTCCATCAGCGCGTTGTAGACCTCTGTGTCTGCTTGAACCAACCGATGAAGCCGCCGGCTCAACTCCAGTAGACGCTGTTCTCTGTCCGGTTGCCCACCAAGACGTGCCCCCATGACTCCCAAGGAAGCCGCCAAGGCACCTACGAATGCCGCCACGCTGCCACCGGCCGGTGTCGGTTTGGCGTCAGCAACCGCCGCCAGGAAATCTGATAGGCTGTGGGCCGGTTCGTTCTTGCGGAGCATCGCTTCGGCGATTCTTGTTTCGAGGATCTGGCGTGAATCGAATCGATCGAGCTGCAGCGACTCCGCTGCAGCTTGCCCCAATGCCGATTGCGGAACTAATCCGACCAGTTCGCTTCCCGCCACCTCTATTCCGCGCTTTGTGGCTTCAGCCTTAACCCGCTGAAACGCGGTCAGAACGGGCGTTACCACGTAGTCGGTCAAATTCATTGCGACCTGCACCATGCCGCGGCTGGATAGGGCTACCCCGATCGCTTTCACAGAGGGCAACCCGCCGCTTGAATGGCGGACAGCCCGGGCGATGGATCGGGCCTGGTCAAGTTCCGTCGAGCAAAGGTTCACGTTGTAGGCGATCAGTGGAGGCCGGGCGCCGATCGCGATCGCTCCTGCGCTTTCGTGCAATCGAGGGGGACCAAAGTCGGGAATCCAATCAGGGTCTGACTCCATCCGGAAAGCCAAGCCGTCGAGCCCTCCACGTCGGACCGCCTCTAGTGGAACGTGATCGGCATGACCTGCGGCACGTTCGTACAAGAAAACGGGGATCCCCAGTTCACGCCCCACTCGTTCTCCTAGCTGCCTGGCAAGCTGGACGCAGTCTTGCATTGTCGTACCCCTGATCGGGATAAACGGCACAACATCCGTCGCTCCTATGCGGGGGTGTACTCCAACGTGTGTACGCAAGTCGATGAGTCTAGCCGCGATCCGGACGGCGCGAAAAGCGGCTTCAACGATCGCGTTCGGTGCCCCACAGAACGTCAGCACGGACCGGTGGTGGTCCGCATCCATCGAGTGGTCTAGCAACGCCACGCCGGCTGTCGAAGTCACGGCATCGATCAAGGCGTGAACAGTTCCGTGATCCCGGCCTTCACTGAAGTTGGGGACACACTCGACGAGTCGATCCATAGGCGCCCCTCCACGCTCAACAGAAAAAGCCGGAGGACCGATGATCGGTCCTCCGGCTTCTGGCTTAACCATCTCTCTGACAGGGGGCTGGCTATTTCGCCTTCTTAACAAAGGCCTTATAGATGCGGCCCGACTTTGCTTGTTCCTCTTCCAAGCCCATCATTTGATGGCCTGTGGTTTCACACCAAGCCGGCATGTCTTTTTTGATGCCCTCATCATCGGAGACGACTTCCAGCACCTGTCCCAATGCCAATTCTTTGATCTTCTTGGACGTGAGAATAATCGGCATTGGACAAAAATACCCCAAGGTGTCGAGTTTGACATCGGCCTGGATCATGAACACACCCTCGCTTCAGTGGAACGGTTCAAATGAATAGGTTGACACTGCCCTGTCTGGCTTCCGCCAAATACGTGGTCACGCCGGCGAACTGATCGATGCCGTCGATCAACGTGTCTTTGGTAATACCCATGAGACCCATCGTCGTCGTGCAGGCGATGAACCGCACGCCCAGATCGAGAGCCGTTTGCATCAACTCAGGCACACCCGGCATCCGGTTTTGCTTCATGACCTTCTGCATCATCTTCGTCCCCAACCCGCCGAAGTGGAATCGCGACAACGGAAGCGTATCGGCGCCGCCTTTGTTGAGCAGCCCAAACATCCGTCGAAGCCAATCTTTGGCTGAACTCGTTGCCCCTCGCCTCCGAATGGTATTCAATCCCCAAAACGTAAAAAACATGGTCACATGCATACCCATCGCAGCGGCGCCCGTGGCGATGATAAAAGCCGCCATCGCCCGATCGAGATCACCGCTCAGCAACACGATCGTGACTCTCTCAGGCTTGGATTCTTGCAGTTGTGCCAACGTGGTCGTCGGCTCTATTTGTGTGGCTATCATGATTTCACCTCATGACACTCTCAAATTTCTACACCTGAACAGAATAATATGTGATCCTTCGGGGTGTCAAGGAATCGGGTAACCGCGCTTCCCTGCGCGTTGTTTGACCTATCTCCGTACCCTCATTATAGTCGAAACTCACTGTATGATGCGCAGAGTGTGAACTCTGTGCTCTGCAATGACCCAACAGCCTTCACCCGAAATCATATCTTCCAGAAGCGCTCCACTCTTTGGCTTCTGGTGCCCAGCCGTACCCAGCCATACCCTGCGCCCGAGCACGATGAAGAGATTGCAGATGTTGGGTCTGCCGATCCTCCTCTGTCGTGATCGAGCCGGTGGCCTCGCGGCGATGCGCGATCTCTGTCCGCACCGTGGTATGCCGATGTCGTTCGGCAGATTCGATGGCGAACGAGTTGAATGTCCGTATCATGGTTGGCAATTCGACTTGAAAGGGCGCTGTCGGCGTATCCCTGCACTCCCCGAAGAGGGGAGTCTTGAAACCGACAAGATCGGCGTCACCACGTATCCGGCCGAAGAAACAGACGGCATGATCTGGCTGTATCTAGCCGATGAACGAGGGAACATCGATCCGTTGCCCCCAGTGCCGCGCATGCCGCTTCCATCGGAGCCTCGGCAATCGTCCCATATCTCATTGATCTATACCTGCACCCCCGACGATGGCATCATCGGTCTCATTGATCCAGTCCATGCCTCGTACGTTCACTCTTGGTGGCGCAGTGATGCGCGTACGCATGAGAAGACGAAAATCTTTGAACCGATCCCGAATGGTTTCCGGATGACCGCCCACCGGCCACCGAAGAACAGCGGGCCGTTTCATTGGATGGAACGGATCTATGGGGGCCGTTGACCACCACGATCGACTTTTTCCTGCCGAATCAACGGGTGGAACTCATGCAATGCGGGCGGGCTTGGCTCGCCAACCGGTTGATGGCCACACCCGTGACCGATATGGAATGGCGCATCGCTTTTCTGCCTATTGGCATGGCCTGCATTGGTTTCCGTTCGGCAATTTGATTTTTCGTACCCTGACAAGAATGTTTTTCGGCCAGGATGAACGGGCGACGAAGCACCTGGCGGTGGGTCTTCGTCACAAGCCCTCGTCGATGTTTCTCGGTGACGCCGACATGCCGGCCAAATGGTACGACAAACTGAAGGCGGCCCATCTCGAGTCAGTTCAGACAGGGCGCCCCTTTAACCACCCGCTCACAGAACGAGTGACGCTCCGGTGGCGAAGCTAGCCAGGCTCTCTCAGCTGGTCTTTCTATTGATGCTAGCAGTCATACCCGCGACATCGGCGTATGCTGGCGGCTCCAACATCGTCTCTGTGCCGGCTCTGGGTGTGCAGAGTGAGGGGTTTTCCGGTGTCGTCAATTACGTCTTGGTCCAGTTCGATCATGTTGCCACGCAGGACGGTCCTACCGTTCAGTTTAATGAGGTCAACCTGGGTGGAGGGTCCCTCGTCGGGGAAGAATGGAAGGAGGGCGTCCGTCGAGCTGTTCACGCCGTGACCCGAGCTGTGGGTGATAGCGGTCATGATTGGTTAATCACGATCAAAAACCGCTCGATGACGTCTCTGACCGACGGCATGAGTGCCAGCGCTGCTGTTGCAGTTGCAATCATGGCAGCCCACCGTGGAGACACCATCAGGTCGGATGTCGCCCTCTCCGGCCAAATCATACCGGATGGTCGCATTGACGTGGTCGGGGCCCTACCCGTGAAGATTGAGGCCGCTGCGAAGGCGCAGTACCGAACGATGGTCATATCTCGCGATCAACCGCTCACGTCGGACTGGGCTCTCACGGTGGAAGTTGCCTCTCGACAGAGAGTTCAACTCATTCAAGTCGGCACGTTGGACGAAGCGTATGAAGCCATGACTGCGCGCTAGCTTTCGGGTTCATTCGCCACAATAAACCCCATGGCTCGTCTGATCTGATCGCGCGTTCCCAGAAGTACCACAATGTCACCGGCAAGGAGTTTGGTTTTCTCTGATGGATTGGATTCCGTGACGCCGCTTCGGGTCAAGGCGATGATGGAAGTTCCGAGTCGCGGCCGCAACGCCAGTTGAGCAATCGTCTTTCCGGCCACCGGCGAATCCTCTTCGATTCGGCAGGTCTCCACTTCGACATCCGCGAGGGTGCCGCCACGAAGGTGGTGAGCCAGTTCGGGGAGCTCGCTGCGGCGGAGGAGCGCATACCCTTCACGACGCACCTGTTCCGCCTTTTGCATGACGAAATCGTGCGGCATGTTGTAGGTGCGGAGTACGAGTGCAAAGATTTCAATCGACGTTTCAAATTCTTCCGGCACCACATCGTCCGCGCCCAGCTGATGCAATTCCTCCAGCTCGCGCAAATAGCGGGTACGAACCACGATGTGAATGTCCGGGTTCAAACTTCGGGCCACCTGCACTGTTCGGCGGGCCATGAACGGATCGGAAATCGCGACGACCAGGACCCGTGCGTCTTCGATCTTCACGTGCCTCAATACATTCGGGTTTGTGGCATCCCCGTAGTAAAGCGGCAAGCCATGGGCAGCCTCTCGGCGTACCGTGTCACCGTCCAGATCTAAGGCGATATGCGGCACTTCAGTCTCACTCAATACGCGAGCCAGATTGCGCCCGTTCAACCCATACCCCACGATAATCACATGGTCCTTGATACGTAAATGCCGTCCTTCCGCCTCAAGCACATGGGCTGTCGTCTGTCCGGGGAACCAGTGGCGAAGGCGTTGCACGGCCTCAACGCGTCGCGCGAGATGGGGGGATAACTGCATCATGAACGGCGTGATGATCATCGAACAGACCGAGACCGCGAGAAAGATTTGGTATGGCGGTCCGGACAAGAGCTTATCCTCCAGGCCGACTTGTGCCAGGATAAAACTGAACTCGCCTACCTGTGCGAGGGCGATGCCCGTCATGACGGCTGAACGGGGAGGTACGGAGACCGCCAAGACGGCTCCCACTCCAGCAACGAACTTGACGAGCAGGAGGATGAGTAACACACCGGTCACGACGAGCGGATATTCCAGCAGGATACGCCAATCCATCAGGATGCCGATGGAGACAAAGAACAGACTGTTGAAACTGTCGCGAAAGGGCAGCACTTCGGCGATGGCTTGGTGGCTGTACTCCGACTCGGAAATCACGAGTCCGGCGATGAAAGCGCCCAAGGCAAGCGACAGTCCGCCGAGAGATGTCAACCACGCAATGCCGAGGCACATGACAATGATGGTCAACAGGAAGAGTTCCCGGCTTCGGCTACGAACGATGTGTTCGAGTAATTTCGGAACTACATACCACGCGGCTGCGACAATGCATGCGACCACCACCATCGATTTAACCAACGAGAACAGCACTGGGGTGAGCGTCCCTTCGCCGTGGCTGGCAAGAATGGGCGTCAGCAAGATCATGGGGACGACGGCCAAGTCCTGGAAGATCAAGATCCCGATGGTGGCTCGCCCGTGGGGTGAATCGCTGTCCCCGTTGGCGGCCAACGCCTTCAACACGATAGCCGTGCTGCTGAGCGAGAGCAGAAAGCCCCAGAAGATCGCCTGAGGGGTCGGTAATCCTGCCAGCGTACCGCCGAGCCACGTGATCGCGATGACTCCCCCGACTTGGATCGGAGCGGCAATCAGGAGTAGTTGACGAAGCGATGTCAGTTGCCTCAGCGAGAATTCGATACCGATGGTAAACAGAAGCAGCACAATGCCGATTTCCGCCAGCACTTGTACGGTCGCGATGTCAGAAATCAGATTGAGCCCATGAGGACCGATCAACGCCCCGGCGACGAGAAACCCGGCGATAGACGGCAGTCGGAATTGGTGAAACAAAAACACCACCGCGATGGAGACGGTATAAATAAGCAGCAAATTGCCGAGTATGCCGTAGTCAGT
Source organism: Nitrospira sp. (assembly GCA_030444405.1). Lineage (GTDB taxonomy): Bacteria > Nitrospirota > Nitrospiria > Nitrospirales > Nitrospiraceae > Nitrospira_D. Next base: position 6,747 of record JARFPM010000014.1, on the reverse strand, counting down.
CATGTCGGAGTCTTCGTCGCGCCCCCGCGTGAGTAATTCATCTCCGCGAATAGGCCCTTAGCAACCGATGGCGTCTTCCGTCGCAATTATAAGATCCGGCCACCGAGAAGGAGATACGCAGGATACCTTAGGTCTATGGCAGGGACAAGGTAAAGCCGGATTGTCAGCCGACACTCTTATGCGGGAAATTCCGTATCTTTGTAATGCGGCCAGTCTCGGGAGAGAGCGGCTTGGTGGATCGAGAACGCAGGGTGAGAGAGGGCAGCGGTCGCCGATTGGCTCTAAGCCGCCTCAGCATCGGATTCCCCCTCTAAAGAGGCATAGACCGAAGAATAAAGTATTGCGTAGGCTGTGGGCACAGTTTCACAGGAACGACCACGAGTGACGAGGCACTGAGTGCCTTTGCCACATGATCTGGAGGTGCCCCATGCGGCCGACGCGGATGTCTTTCTTAGCTGCAATGTTTGCGGTCTTTTCCGCTGCTCCGGCATCGTCAGATACCCAGCCCGGATTGGATACGACCTGGAAATGCCCTCAAGCAGACGGCAGTTTCATTTACACCAACAAGGAGAAGACCGGCTGCCAAGTCATGGTGCTCAAGCCGCTTTCTGTCGTGCCCGATTTGGAGAATATGCCGACGGCTCCTCGAACTGCGACCACCAGCGAACCCCAATATGAGGTACCTTCCTACCAGGAACGCATTTCTGGAACGGGAGGACGTCAAGTGCCTGATTGGGCGCGTGACTGGTACGCGAGCAACACGTCTTCCGGCTCGGTACAGGCCGAAGTGTGCTCGTTATACATGGAATGGATGCAACTTGTGCAGAGAACCCGTGGAGGGATGTTCTTCGGATCTGACCCATCCTATGGGGGAGATGTCACAGGGCGTGCTCAGCGGATGCCAAGCTACTCGTTTTCCGATAATGCGCGCTATATCGCACTGTCGAGGCTGTTTGGTACGGGGTTTGTGCCTATAGGTTGTTTCTAGGTTTCGGATCGTGCTCGTCAGACCCTATAGAACTCCCGATACCACTTCACGAAACGTGGTATACCCACTTCGATCGATGTGGCCGGCTTGAATCCCACGTCGCTGGTGAGGTCGTCGATATCGGCGTAAGTCGCAGGGACGTCTCCCGGTTGTAACGGCATCAGTTTCTTCTCCGCCTTCTTTCCCAATGCCTTCTCCAGCACTTCGATAAAGTGCGACAATTCAACCGGCTGGTGGTTGCCGATATTGTAGACACGCGCGGGAGCGGAGCTGGTTCCTGGATCAGGCTTGTCTCCTGACCAGCTTGGATTAGCCGTCGCCGGGTGATCAAGCGTCCGGATGACTCCCTCCACGATGTCGTCCACGTAGGTGAAATCGCGTTTCATTTTTCCGTGATTAAAGACCTCGATCGCTTTTCCCTCCAAGATGGCTTTCGTAAAGATGAAGAGGGCCATATCGGGACGTCCCCACGGTCCGTATACGGTAAAGAATCGGAGGCCGGTGCAGGGCAGCCGATACAGATGTGCGTAGCAGTGGGCCATCAGCTCATTGGCTTTTTTGCTGGCGGCATAGAGCGAGACGGGATGGTCGACATTGTCATGGATAGAGAACGGCATGCGGGTATTACCGCCATAGACGGAACTCGAGGAAGCATAGACGAGATGTTCGATGCGACCGTGCCGGCAACCTTCCAGAATGTTGATGAACCCCTCGATGTTGCTTTCGGTGTAGGCGTGAGGATTGACCAGGGAGTAGCGGACGCCTGCCTGAGCAGCGAGATGCACCACGCGCCGTATCGGTTCACCAGCAAAGAGATCGCGCATACCTTGTCGATTGAAGAGATCGAGCTTGACGAAACTGAATCGTTCGCGCGGCGTCAATTGGGCGAGCCGGGCCTCTTTCAATCGCACATCATAGTAGTCGTTGATGTTATCGAGGCCGATCACCTGGTCGCCACGGTCCAACAGGCGCATGGCCACATGAAATCCGATGAACCCTGCTGCCCCTGTGACAAGAATCGGCGACGGTGTCCCGGCCATGGCTGCTCCTCGAAGAAAAATGGTTTATCGTCCCTTGCCTGCCTTCATGAACGGCGGATCGCCGTGGTCCAACCGATACAACATCAGCGGGGCGAGGGACTCTCCCGCCGAAATTGCCTCGACCATCCCCCCGCTCATGGCTCGATAGAGATCGAGGGTATGGGCACGATGATAGCGGCATTGCTGTGAAACAAGAAGGTCTTTCAATGTTTCAGGTTGTTCCCAATGGGCCGTCAATAGTGCGGTTCTGCAAGGATTACGGCGGCTGAACATGAAAGACAGGTGATCGGGGTACCAGTCAGCTCCACCGGTGGCGTATGAAACGAACAATCGTGCGTGGGCGGCCGCGCACAACTCGGCGAGATAGGCGTTCGTGAGATAGCCGTTTTCGCCGACGTCCAGCCATTTGCCGGGATGGGAGAGGGGGGCATGGGCGGCATGGCTTCGGATTTCAAGTAATTGCTGCTGTGACGCGAACACGAGCGGAATCGATCCGTATTGCCCGACCAATTGCTGGATGACATGGTCCTTGAGCGCGGATCGTCCGTCGTTCGTCGGACCGCTGTCCGCATGGATCAGCACATTATGCCCTCGATCGGAAATTAAGTAACAATTCCTGGGCATGTTCAAGTCGCAAGGGTCCTCTCCGTAGAAGGGGACGGACACGACCGCACCGCCTTCAAACGGCCAAGTTTCTCCATGGGCCAGCTCGATGACTCGGTCGAAACCCAGTTCTGCGAGAAGCGACCGATAGTCAAAAAACAGTCCTGTTCGATTCCGCCGACTGGGCACGATGATCGGCGTGTCTTTCGGCAAATGGAGCAAGGTGCGGGGATCGACGTGATCATCGTGGTCGTGAGTCAGAAACACGGCGGCGGGTTTTGGGAACAATCCGCTCCAGATCGACGGCAACGGCGATTCGGCAAACCAAGGCAGAAGCCATGGGTCGAAGAGGAGTGCGGTGTCTCGTTGCCGGTAGAGGAGGGCGGCATGTCCGAGGTGCACGATGTCTTGATCCTGAACCACGTCATACCAATGTGGCTGGATAGAAGTCGTTGCAGAAACGGCCAGACACCCATACTGGTGGAGTGATTCCATCACCTTCGTCAGCACCATCTGCGAATCGCGCGGCATGACCGACACCGCGGAACGGAGGTCGTCCGCGGTATGGGTTCCGTCGAGCAGACCGAGCAGTTTCCCTACGAGGGGACCCAGCGGCCGTCCGTTGAATCCGATGGGGATCGCCTGATGATTGATCGCATGAAAGATACGGAGACCACCGTTGGTCACGGTCGCGGATTTGGCTGGATCAGCCGGGAATTCCCAGTGAAAGGTCCCATCCGATCGTCGCCCGCAGTGAATGTGTTGTCGAAGATATGGCCGTGCGTTGACCAGCTCTGCATAGGCATCTTCCAGCCGTCGCCGGCGATCGGGGTCGTCAAGCGGCGCTCGTTTCGAAAAGACATCGCTGATGGCTGTATCGATCGCACTGGAGAGGAGGCTATGAGCCTCTTGGAGGCCGGCGACGACTTCAGGCGCCACCCCGCCCACGAAAGGGAAAGGCCCAGGCGGTTCGGCACTCTCCAACTGTACCCAGCACCAGGGGACCAGGGCCACATAATGCCCGCGTGGTAGGTTGTCCCAGGTCTGGCTCATGAGTATAAGTGCTGAGTGCTGAGTGCTGAGGCGAAAGGATTAACTGCCATATGGTTTCTGTTCTGCACGGCGGCGGTGGACTGCTGATCTGAGACCACCGAGTACAAGAGAGACTTCTTGCGCTATGCGCATGAGGTCATCGAACGTCCTGGTGTCAACATACTTGGCGTCATGGGCGACGTACAAGTGAGAGCGTAATTCCGCACAAGAGGACTTGGCGACGCTCAAGAACTGGTGAAATTCCGATTGCCTAGCCCGCTCGAATCCCTCAGCAATATTTGCCATAATCGAGACCGACGAACGTCTCATCTGATCTCGTAATCCGAAGTCCCTCGAAAAAGCTCCTGTGCCGGTTACCTCGTACACTCTTCGAGTTAACTCTCGCGCTTTCTGCCATGCAATAAGATCCTCGAACCGCCGTGCTGCGTTATGTTCCGGCATGGTCGTTTCTTCAACTTCTCAGCACTCAGCACTTAGGACTCAGCACTGATTCTGAGTTTGCTGATCGCCGGTTCATAGAGCGCCTGGATCACGTTGCCATCGGGATCGGAAAAATAGAACGAATAACTGCCGTCACGGTGTTGCTTCAGCTCTTTGGTGATTCGCCCGCCCATCGGTTCGATCTTGGGTGCGATGGCTTGGTACAGCTGATCGACGGCTTGTGGGCTGTCGAGAATCACACCCATATGATCGAGCAGTTGGGTCTTCGAAGAATCGTAGGAGTCCAATTCTGTCTTTGAGATCTGATGAAGTGCCAGGTTGTCGACCCCCGAGCTAAAATAGACGTTCTCCGGGTCTGGTTCCCACACCGACTGAAAGCCGAGGAGCTCTTCGTAGAATCGGCGTGAGCGTTGAAGGTCGATGACACGCAGGGCTAAATGCCGAAGACCTCTATGGAGTGGAGCCGTCATGCAAAGCAACTCGTTTGTGAATCAGATTGGAGTCTGTATAGTAGGGAGGCGACTGCGAGTCGTCAACGGGAAATCCGCTCAGGCCACTGGCTCGACGGCTGTGGTACGATCATGCCTGTGGGAAGTAAGGAATCTGTCGATCTGACGATTTGTTGATTGTGAAAGATTTCGCTTCAACACAGGATTTAGCGAAGAGATCGAAGGAATTTGCGCTCGTCATTCTTAAACTTTCTGGAGGTCTTCCAAAGACATCTGAGGCTCGTGTGCTTGGGCGGCAACTTGTTCGATCTGGGACATCAGTCGCGGCTAATTACAGAGCGGTCTGCCGGGCTCGTTCCCGTGCGGAGTTTATCGCAAAGTTTGGAACGGTTGTCGAAGAAGCAGATGAAACGATGTTTTAGCTAGAGCTTCTTATTGAATCAGGCATTTCTCAAGAGGGCAGGACGATCACTCTCTTCCAAGAGGCCAAAGAACTACTGGCCATTTTTTCAGCATCCAGGCGAACGGCAAAGTCCGGTAGACGCTCAACAGATCGACAGATCATCAGGTCAACAAATCCTCCATGACTGATTCAGATCACCAAATTGTCAGAGTGGATTTCCAAGGACTGACCGTTGCCGCGTTTGAGAGCCGGATGGCGACAGAGATGATCCGACTCATCGAGCGTTACGGCGGACGGCCCCTCGTTGCTCCTGTCCTTCGTGAGGTCTCGCTGGAGGACAATACCGCGGCTCAGGAATTCGGGCCTCAGCTGTTGGCCGGTCGGGTCGATGTGGTTATTTTCCTGACCGGCGTCGGCACAACCGCGCTGTTCGACCTTCTCAAGACGCGCTATCCTTGGACATCAATTGTCGATGCACTTGAAGGTGTGGCGATCATTGCACGAGGGCCCAAGCCGGTCGCGGCCCTCAAGGCCGTCGGTCTTCAAGCGACAGTGACGGTGCCGGAACCAAACACTTGGGTCGATCTGATATCCACCCTGGATCAGCACAGCTCTGTGAAGGGAAAGCGGGTTGCCGTTCAGGAATATGGAGTCTCAAACCCCGATTTGCTGCAAGCATTGGAACAGCGAGGCGCAGAGGTGTTTCCGGTTCCGATCTACAAGTGGGCCTTGCCTGAGGATCTTGGCCCGATTCGCCATGCACTCGACGAAATTATCGCCGGGTGCGTTCATGTGATACTGGTCACCAACGCCGCGCAGATAGATCACGTCATGCAGGTGTTGGAGCAGGATGGAAAGGTGCAACAATTTCGCGAAGCACTCGGCAAGGTAGTTGTCGCATCGATCGGTCCCATCGCCAGCGAACGGGTGCGCCACCATGGCTGGCCGGTTGACTTCGAGCCGTCGCATCCGAAGATGGGGATCTTGGTAAAAGAAGTGTCCGAACAAGCTTCAAGCATTCTCGACCAAAAGCGGTAGGGTAAAACCGCAGGAAGTATGCTGACTACTTTTCTGACGTCTCCACAGTCGAACAGGCTTGGGTTGACAGAGGGTTCGACCTTGCCCTTCGTCATCATATGAACCGCCTTGTGTATGTTGCGGGGTCTGGCTGAGATCTAGTCACGATCACATCGTGAGGACCGCCGCTCCTTGAAAACTTCCGGCTTTCAATTCTTGTAGCGCGCGGTTCGCCTCTACAAGCGGGAAAGAGACCGTATGTGGCTTGATAGGAATAGCCGCCGCTTCTCGTAGCAGATCGATTCCGTCCTGCCTGGTATTGGCCGTCACACTGCGGATGACCCGCTCCCCGAAGACGTCCCGATCATAGTCGAGCGAAGGAATCGGCGACATGTGGATGCCGGCCAGCGCAAGTGTGCCACCCCTGTCGAGTGCGCGCAAAGCGGGAGGCACGAGCTCGCCGGCTGGTGCAAAGATGATTGACCCGTGAAGTTTATCAGGCGGCATATCTGTTGCCCCACCGACCCAGACTGCCCCGAGTTGTCTTGCCAAGTTCTGATGCTCCGGCTTGAGGGAACTGACGTAGACTTGACAGCCCCAGTGGCGCGCGATCTGGATGGCAATGTGCGCGGATGCGCCGAAACCATAGAGTCCGAGGCGCTGGCCTGGCTTGATACCGCTGAGCCGCAAGGCTCGATAGCCTATAATTCCGGCACATAACAGTGGAGCGGCTTCTTCGTCGGAAAAGATCGG